>NZ_JAUMSQ010000211.1:0-4228 GCF_030519285.1 Mycolicibacterium arseniciresistens | reverse complement strand
CGGGTGGATCCGGGCGTGCCGGTGTTCGCGCTCGGTCGCTACGTCGGCGCCCGGCGGCACGCCGTCGTCGCCGTCAAGGAGCGTGGCCGCGCCGACCTCGTCGCGCCGCTGGGCCGTGCGTTGTCGACGGGTCTCGGGCAGCTGCTGCGGTGGGGCATCGTCGAGGCGCCGGTCACCGTCGTCCCCGCACCGACCCGCGGGGCGGCCGCACGCCGCCGCGGCGGTGACCCGGTCACCCGGATCGGGCAGATCGCGGTCGCCGGACGTCCCGGTGTCGACCTCGTCCGGGCGCTGCGGCTCACAGCGTGGACCCGGGACTCGGTCGGGTTGTCCGGATCCGACCGGGCGCGCAACATCGCCGGCCGGGTGCGGCTGCTGCGGCCCGTCACCGGAGCCGTGGTCCTCGTCGACGACATCGTGACCACGGGCGCCACGGCCGCCGAGTCGACCCGCGTGCTGCAGGAGGCGGGGGCCCACGTGCTCGCCGTGCTCGCGCTGGCGCACGCCTGACGGGCGGGCCGGATCACCCCTGGGTCAACCCCGCGTGAAGAACTGAAAACACATGCGCGAAATCACTGGCACGACCGGGTGAACAACGACTACCGTCGCAAACAACCACCCGTGAACACCTTCACGGCGGCGCTCAGCAGTCAGCGCCACTTCGCCGCACCACGGTAGGAGGTGAGTAGTCGACACCTTGCGCCGCTGGTCGCGGAACAAATCTCTGCAATCCCCTCTCCTGCGGCGCGAATCGTGACCCACCCGGCACGCACTGCGTGCGACGCGCGAGAGAAACGAGTTGCCAAGTATGTCAATTCAATCCGTGGAATCAGACCGAACGATGGTGGTCGAGGAGGACCAGCCGGCCCCAGAGCCGAAGGCGGACGTCAACCTCACCGGCCGCAACGTTGAGATCCCCGATCACTTCCGCGTCTACGTCGCCGAGAAACTCGAGCGACTGGAGCGATTCGACCGCAGCATCTACCTCTTCGACGTCGAACTCGACCACGAGAAGAACCGCCGCCAGCGAAAGAACTGCCAGCACGTGGAGATCACCGCCCGCGGCCGTGGGCCAGTGGTGCGCGGTGAGGCGTGCGCGGACAGCTTCTACGCCGCCTTCGAAGGCGCCGTGAGCAAGCTCGAGAACCGGCTGCGCCGCAGCAAGGACCGCCGCAAGATCCACTACGGGGACAAGCGCCCGGTGTCGGTGGCCGAGGCCACCGCGCTCGCCGCCGCCATGGACCCGCCCCAGTCCGCCGCCGAACCGGTGTCCGACGGCGCCCCGGTCGACGATCACGAACCCGGCCGCATCGTGCGCACCAAGGAACACCCCGCCAAACCCATGACCGTCGACGACGCGCTCTACGAGATGGAGCTCGTCGGCCACGACTTCTTCCTGTTCCACGACAAGGACAGCGACCGCGCGTGCGTCGTGTACCGCAGGCACGCCTACGACTACGGCTTGATCCGGCTGGCCTGAGCCGCCGCGGCCTGATCGCCGGGAACCCCGTGACGCCGACGGTGTCGCGGGGTTCTCGGCGTTGTTTCGACGTCCAAGACGTCGCGGAGGGCCGAGCTCTCAGTCGCGACCTCTACCATGGACTCCGTCTGATACGTCAACCCACAGGGGAAATCCGTGCTCGATAAGTTGCTCCGTCTCGGTGAAGGCCGCATGGTCAAGCGCCTGAAGAAGGTGGCCGACTATGTCAACACCTTGTCCGACGACGTCGAGAAGCTGTCTGACGCCGAGCTGCGGGCCAAGACCGACGAGTTCAGGAAGCGCATCGCCGACGGCGAGGACCTCGACGACCTGCTGCCCGAGGCGTTCGCCGTGGCCCGCGAGGCGGCGTGGCGGGTGCTCAGCCAGCGGCACTTCGACGTGCAGGTGATGGGTGGCGCCGCGCTGCACTTCGGCAACGTCGCCGAGATGAAGACCGGTGAGGGCAAGACGCTGACCTGTGTGCTGCCCGCCTACCTCAACGCGCTGTCCGGCAAGGGCGTGCACGTCGTCACGGTGAACGACTACCTGGCCAAACGCGACGCCGAGTGGATGGGCCGGGTGCACCGCTTCCTGGGGCTCGACGTCGGCGTCATCCTCTCCGGGCTCACCCCTGATGAACGCAGGGCGGCGTATTCCGCCGACATCACCTACGGCACCAACAACGAGTTCGGCTTCGACTACCTGCGCGACAACATGGCCCACACGCTCGAGGACCTTGTGCAGCGCGGTCACAACTTCGCCGTGGTCGACGAGGTCGACTCCATCCTGATCGACGAGGCCCGCACGCCGCTGATCATCTCCGGCCCGGCCGACGGCGCCTCGAACTGGTACCCGGAGTTCGCCCGCCTGGTCCCGCTGATGGAGAAGGACGTCCACTACGAGGTCGACTTGCGCAAGCGCACCGTGGGCGTGCACGAGCTCGGGGTGGAGTTCGTCGAGGACCAGCTCGGTATCGAGAACCTCTACGAGGCCGCCAACTCGCCGCTGGTCAGCTACCTGAACAACGCGCTGAAGGCCAAGGAGCTGTTCCAGCGCGACAAGGACTACATCGTCCGCAACGGCGAGGTGCTCATCGTCGACGAGTTCACCGGCCGCGTCCTGCTCGGCCGCCGCTACAACGAGGGCATGCACCAGGCGATCGAGGCCAAGGAGCACGTCGAGATCAAGGCCGAGAACCAGACGCTGGCCACCATCACGCTGCAGAACTACTTCCGGCTCTACGACAAGCTCTCCGGCATGACCGGCACCGCCCAGACCGAGGCCGCCGAGCTGCACGAGATCTACAAGTTGGGCGTGGTCTCGATCCCGACGAACCGGTCGATGGTCCGCCAGGACCAGTCGGATCTGATCTACAAGACCGAAGAGGCGAAGTACATCGCCGTCGTCGACGACGTCTCCGAGCGCTACGAGAAGGGCCAGCCGGTCCTGATCGGCACCACCAGCGTCGAGCGCTCCGAGTACCTGTCGCGCCAGTTCACCAAGCGCAAGATCCCGCACAACGTGCTCAACGCCAAGTACCACGAGCAGGAGGCCGGCATCATCGCCGAGGCCGGCCGGCTCGGCGCGATCACCGTGGCCACCAACATGGCCGGTCGCGGCACCGACATCGTGCTCGGCGGCAACGTCGACTTCCTCGCCGACAAGCGGCTGCGTGAACAGGGTCTCGACCCGGTCGAGACACCTGACGAGTACGAAGCGGCGTGGGAGGCGACGCTGCAGCAGGTCAAGGAAGAGCACGTCGAGGAGTCCAAGGACGTCATCGAAGTCGGCGGGCTGTACGTGCTGGGCACCGAGCGCCACGAGTCGCGCCGCATCGACAACCAGCTGCGCGGCCGCTCCGGCCGTCAGGGCGACCCGGGCGAGTCCCGGTTCTACCTGTCACTGGGCGACGAGCTGATGCGGCGGTTCAACGGTGAGACGCTGGAGGCGCTGCTCAACCGGCTGAACCTGCCCGACGACGTGCCGATCGAGGCCAAGATGGTCAGCCGCGCCATCAAGAGCGCCCAGACGCAGGTGGAGCAGCAGAACTTCGAGGTCCGCAAGAACGTCCTCAAGTACGACGAAGTGATGAACCAGCAGCGCAAGGTCATCTACCGGGAACGTCGCCTCATCCTGGAGGGCGAGAACCTGCAGGACCAGGCCCACCAGATGCTCGTCGACGTCATCACCGCCTACGTCGACGGCGCGACCGCCGAGGGCTACGCCGAGGACTGGGACCTGGAGAAGCTGTGGGAGGCGCTCAAGACGCTCTACCCGGTCGGCATCGACCACCACGACCTGGTCGACTCCGATGCTGTCGGTGAGCCCGGCGAGCTGACCCGTGAAGAGCTGCTCGACGCGCTCGTGGCCGACGCCGAACGCGCCTACGGCGAGCGGGAGAAGCAACTCGAGGAGATGGCCGGCGAGGGCGCGATGCGTCAGCTGGAGCGCAACGTGCTGCTCAATGTCATCGACCGCAAGTGGCGCGAACACCTCTACGAGATGGACTACCTGCGCGAGGGCATCGGCCTGCGCGCGATGGCCCAGCGCGACCCGGTGGTCGAGTACCAGCGCGAGGGCTACGACATGTTCAAGGGCATGCTCGACGCGCTGAAGGAGGAGTCGGTCGGCTTCCTGTTCAACGTCACCGTCGAGGCCGCCCCCGCGCCCGCCGTCGCACCGGTGGCGGCGCCGAGCGGTCTGGCCGACTTCGCCAAGGCCGCCGCGGCCCAGGCGCAGGAGCGCGGC
>NZ_JAUMSQ010000210.1:0-5435 GCF_030519285.1 Mycolicibacterium arseniciresistens | reverse complement strand
CCTCGAGGGCCACGGCGGCGGCGGTGCGGGTCACCGTCTCGGCGGCGCGGAGCGGAGCGGTCAGCAGTCCGTGGCCGAGGGGTTTGAGCATCCCTTGTCGGTACCCGCTGCCCACCTGCGCCACACGCGCGCGTCAATAGGAATACTTGCGGTTGCCGGGCTAGCAGAGCGGAAATATTACGCTACGATGCCCGTATGACCGACCTGATGATGCGCCCCGGCCTCGCCGCCGACGACGTCCGCGAAGTGCTCGGCCGCAGCCTGCTCACCGATGGTCTGGACTTCGTCCTCGACCTCGAGCGTTCCCGCGGGGCCTGCCTCGTCGACGCCCGCAACGGGGACCGCTATCTCGACATGTTCACGTTCTTCGCGTCGTCGGCGCTGGGGATGAACCATCCGGCGCTGGCCGACGATGACGCGTTCCGCGCCGAGCTCGCGGCGGCCGCCGTGAACAAGCCGAGCAACTCCGACGTTTACACCGTCGCGATGGCCCGGTTCGTCGACACGTTCGCCCGGGTGCTCGGCGATCCGGCGCTGCCGCACCTGTTCTTCGTCGACGGCGGCGCGCTGGCCGTCGAGAACGCCCTGAAGGTGGCCTTCGACTGGAAGAGCCGGCACAACGAGGCGCGCGGGATGGACCCCGCCCTCGGGACCCGGGTGCTGCACCTGCGCGGAGCGTTCCACGGCCGCAGCGGCTACACCCTGTCGCTGACGAACACCGACCCCAACAAGGTGGCGCGGTTCCCGAAGTTCGACTGGCCGCGGATCGACGCACCGTATCTGCGCCCGGGTGTGGACGCCGATGCCATGGCCGCGCTGGAGGCCGAGTCGCTGCGGCAGGCCCGCGCCGCCTTCGAGGCGCATCCGCACGACATCGCCTGTTTCCTCGCCGAGCCCATCCAGGGCGAGGGCGGCGACCGGCACTTCCGGCCGGAGTTCTTCGCGGCGATGCGCGAACTGTGCGACGAGCACGACGCGCTGCTGATCTTCGACGAGGTGCAGACCGGTTGCGCGATGACCGGCACCGCCTGGGCCTACCAGCAACTGGGCGTGGCGCCCGACGTGGTGGCCTTCGGCAAGAAGACCCAGGTGTGCGGCGTGATGGCGGGCAGGCGGGTCGACGAGGTCGCCGACAACGTGTTCCGGGTCGGCTCGCGGATCAACTCGACGTGGGGCGGCAACCTCACCGACATGGTGCGGGCCCGCCGCATCCTCGAGGTGATCGAGTCCGACGACCTGATGGCGCGGGCCGGCAAGGCGGGCAGGTATCTCCGCGACGAACTCGACCGGTTGGCGTCCGACTTCCCGGGCCTGGTCGGCGACGTCCGCGGCCGCGGGCTGATGTGCGCGTTCAGCCTCCCGTCGGCCGCGCAGCGAGACGCGCTGATCGCACGGTTGTGGGAGCTGCGGGTGATCATGCTCGCCAGCGGAGCGGACTCCGTGCGCTTCCGCCCGCCGCTGACCGTGACCCGCGACGAGATCGACGCCGCGCTGGCGGCGGTGCGCACCGCGCTCAGCTCGTCGCACGCCGGATGATCGAGCGCAGCCGGGGCAGCTCATCACGGCCGACGAGTTCGCAGCCGTGCCGTTCGGCGAGTCGTCTTGCGGCAGGGGTGAAGTCGTGGTTGGTGACCACCATCGTGCGGACGCAGTCCTGCATGGGTGCGCCGGCGACCACCTCCTGAACGGCGGCGGTGCCGACCGGCCTGGCCTGGCGCTTGCACTGGATGGCCAGCCGATTGGGGCGGTGTCCGACGATGATGTCGACGCCCCAGTCGCCGGTGATCGCGGTCATGATCACCGGCACCCCGCATGACCTGGCGATCCGGGCGATGTGGTCCTCGAACTCGGTGCCCGACATCGCCGCCGCCGGATCCTCCCTCGGCCCAGGCGTGCCGATCCCGGTGACCGCGCCACGCAGGAAGTGCACCGCGGCCGCCGCGACCACGGGTGCGGCGACCCCCGCGGCGAGGCACCATGCCGGGTCGAGGCCCCACAGGAAGGCGGCCGCGGCCGCGACGGCGGCGAGCACCATGGACCACTTGACGCGCGCCACGGCTGAATCGTAGGAGCGGTCGCCGACAACTACCGCGCCGCGCGCCGCGGACCCGGGTCGACGATCGGCGTCACGCCGCCGTCACCAGCAGATACTGCGCAATGCCCAAGCGCTCGAAGGTCCGTCGTCGCCTCGGTGGCAGCATCGGCAGGGCGGTCGCCGCGTCGATCACCTCAGGCGCTGTGACGTCGTGAGTATCGCCGTCGAGCACCAGCGTCGCCCGGCCGGCGGCGAGCACGTTGCGCAGCCAGTCCACCCTGGTCCCGTAGGCCAGCGGAATGACGAACCCGCCCTGCACACGGTCCGCCCCGACCGGTGTCGAGAATTGTCTGCCTGATTTCCTGCCGGTGTGTCGGATGCTGGCGGCGTACGCGCCTTTTCGCCCGGCAAACCGGCGGAAGAAGGGGTTGACCACGTACTTGTTCGAGGTACGGATGGCCCGTAGCAGCGGGCGGGGCCATGTTGCCGGTGCGAGGGCCATTTCGCCGACGGTACCCGGCGACCCGGGGCCGGCCGGGTCCTACGAGCCGCCGCCGTTCTGGAGCGCCCGCCACACGCGCGCCGGTGTCATCGGCAGCTGGTGTGGCCGCGCGCCGCAGGCCCTG
This sequence comes from Mycolicibacterium arseniciresistens, assembly GCF_030519285.1. NCBI lineage: Bacteria > Bacillati > Actinomycetota > Actinomycetes > Mycobacteriales > Mycobacteriaceae > Mycobacterium > Mycolicibacterium arseniciresistens. The sequence continues at coordinate 2,774 of NZ_JAUMSQ010000210.1, read as the reverse complement.
GCGATCGCATTGGCCAGCGCCGGGGCCACCGGGTTGTACGGCGACTCACTCATCGACTTGGCGCCACGCGGGCCGAGCGTGTCGTAGGTGTCGGCGAAGTACACCTCGGTCTCCGGTACGTCCGCCAGCTGCGGGATGTGGTAGTTGCGCAGTTCGCGGGTCAGGACGGTTCCGTCGGGCCCGACGTGCATCTCCTCGTAGAGCGCAGAGCCGATCGCCTGCGCTACACCGCCTTCCACCTGCCCGCGGCACTGCTCGGGATTGAGCACCACGCCGGCGTCGGCGGTCTGGATCGACTGCAGGATCCGCACCTGCCCGGTCTCGACGTCGACCGCCACCCGGAACGCCTGCACGTTGAAGGCCACCGACCGCGGCGTCCCGTCGTGCCGGCCGTACCCGGCCAGAGCACCGGCCGGGGCGTCGCCGAGACCCGCGAAGGACACGAAGTGCTCGCCGCACTGCACACCCGACGCGGTGAGCGTGCATGCCGACACGTCCGCGCCGGTGCGCCCGGCCGCCGCGGTCAGCACCGCGGCCCGCAGCTCCCGGCATGCGTCGAGGACCGCGCGGCCCGCCACCACCGTCCCGGCCGAACCGAACGCGCCGGTGTCGTAACCGGTGGCGTCGGTGTCGGACTGGCGCAACAGCACCCGGTCGGCGGTGGTGTTCATCTCGTCGGCCACCAACTGGGTGTGCACGGTCGACGTGCCGTTGCCGAACTCGGCGGTGCCCACGCTCAACATGTACGTCCCGTCGGCGTCGACGCCCAGCGACGCCTCGGCGAAATGCCCCCGCGGCGGGATGGTGGCGATCATCGCCACCGCCATGCCCTCGCCGACGCGCCACTGGGCGCCCGGTGGCGCCGCCACTCCGTTGCCCGCCGCCAGCGCCGCCTGCGCGAGGTCGAGGCACTGGTCGAGTCCGTAGCTGCCGAACGTCAGGTCGTCGTGCGGGGAGTGCGTGTCCTCGAGCGCGTCGCCGGGCACCACGACGTTGCGCCGGCGCAGGTCGAAGGGATCGACGCCGAGCCGCTGAGCCAGTTCGTCGAGCGCCGACTCGATGGCGAAAATCAACTGCCCGAGGCCGTATCCGCGGAACGCCCCCGACGGCAGGTTGTTGGTGTAGACCGCCTGGGCGTCGACTCTCTTGTTCGCGCAACGGTATACGGCCACCGACTCGCTGCACCCGTGGAACAGCACGCCGATGCTGTGGTTGCCGTAGGCGCCGGCGTCGCTGAGCACGTCGACGGCAAGGGCGGTGAGCACACCGTCGGCGCCCGCGGCGACCGTCGCGTCCACGCTGAACGGATGCCGGCACGGCGCCATGGTGAACTCGTCGGCCCGGCTGAACTCGTAGCGCACCGGCCTGCCCAGTCGCAGCACCGCGAGCGTCACCAGGTCCTCGGCGAGCATCTCCTGCTTTCCGCCGAAGCCGCCGCCGACCCGGCCGGTGAACACGTGCACCTGCTCGCGTGCCAGCCCGAAGACGTGGCACAGCTCGTCGCGCACCAGGAACGGCACCTGAGAACTCGTCCTGATCACCAGCCGGCCCCGGTCGTCGGTCCAGCCGGTGCAGCCGTGCGTCTCCAGATGCGCGTGCTGTACCCGCTGCGTGGTCCACCGGCCGCGCACCACCGCCCCGCCCCCGGCCAGCGCCGCCGCCACCCCGGCCTCGACGTCGCCGGTGATCCCGTGCAACTCGGCGACGGTGTTGCGCGCCGGGTCGGCGATCCGCGCGTCGGCGCCCTTGTCCCCGTGCACCAGCGGCGCGCCGGGCGTCCTGGCCTGTTCCGGGTCGAACACGGCGGGCAACTCCCGGTACTCGACGGCGATCAGCCGGCAGGCCTGCTCGGCGATCGCCGGGCTGTCGGCGACCACCGCGGCGACCCGCTGGCCGACGAAGCGCACGGTGTCGTCGAGCACCCGGGTGTCGTCGGGGTCGTCGAGCCGGTTCTCGTGGCGGGCGGTGCTGAACGCGATCGGCGGACTGTCACGGTGGGTCAGCACCAGGTGCACGCCGGGCAGCGCCACCGCCGCCGCGGTGTCGATCGCGTCGATGCGGGCGTGCGGCACCGGGCTGGTCAGCACCGCGATGTGCAGCAGTCCCGCCGGCGTGACGTCCATCGTGTAGCGCTCGGTGCCGGTGACGACCCCGACGGCCGCAGGCGCACCGATGGACCGGCCTGCGTCACCGTGGCCCGCCGACTTGTCGGTGTTGACGCGACCCGCCAGGGCGTCGGTGATCGCGCGGTAGCCCGTGCACCGGCACAGATTCCCCTTCAGGTGCTGCGGCAGGTCCGCCAACTGGTCCTCGGTGAGGGCGGCGGCGGTGGTGACCATGCCCGCGGTGCAGAAACCGCACTGGAATCCGGCCGCCTCGACGAACCGGCGCTGCACCGGATGCAGGTCAGCTGGGGTGCCGAGGCCCGCCACCGTGGTGACGTGCCGGCCCGCGGCCCGGAACGCCGGCACTACGCAGGAGTGCACCGGAGCGCCGTCGAGCAGCACAGTGCACGCTCCGCAGTCGCCGGCGTCGCAGCCCTTCTTGACCTCGACGCGGCCGTGTTCGCGCAGCAGCGTCCGCAGACACTGGCCGGGCCGCGGGTCGGCGTCCACCGGGTCGCCGTTGACGTCGAACCTCATGCCAGCTCCGCGCAGACCTGCCGGGCCAGCAGCAACGCCATCGCGCGCCGCCAGTCCGGGTCACCGTGTGCGTCGCGGGTCCACGCCGCCTCCGGGATGCCGGCGTGCGCCGCCGCCAGCGACTCCGGGTCG
>NZ_JAUMSQ010000021.1:0-63864 GCF_030519285.1 Mycolicibacterium arseniciresistens | reverse complement strand
CCGGCCTGGGCTTCGGCGCGAGCGGCTCCGTCGTCGCCCGCGAGCCATGCCGCTTCGGCCCGAGCAGCCCAGACCACGCCGAGCCGAGCCAGGTCATCGGGGTCGGCCGCGCGCAGTGCCTCGTCGAGCAGCGCGGCCACGGGCTGCTCGCCTCGGCGTGCGTGGATCAACGCCGCGCTGATCAGCGGCAGGATTCGCTGTGGTGTGCCCAGGCCCGGGCGGGTGAGCACGTCCTCGGCGCACGTCAAAGAGGTCGTCCAGTCGCCACGGTGCAACGCCACGAGGGCGGCAGCGCCGGTGGTGATCGCTTCGAACATTCCAAGTTCATGATCGGCGCAGAACGCGGAGGTCTCGGCGATGTAGCCGTCGGCGCGGTCGAGGTCGTGTTTGACGGCCGCGTACCAGGACATGAGTGACCCGTTCAGGCCGGACTGCTCGGACAGTCCCTCGGTGACCATTGCGTCGCGCCAGGCCGCCTCCACCTCATCCCAGCCGGTGTCGGTGCTCAGTACGGTGGCCAGCGCGGCGGAGAAGCGGGCCCGCACCACCACGGCGGGATCACCGAATTGGGTGCCCAAGCTGATTGCGCGGCTGGCGTACTCATCGCAGGCGCGGTCGAAACCGAATGCCGTCATCATGGCCATCGTGGCCAGTGACCAGGCCAGCTGCGGGCATGGTCCGACGTCTTCCAGCAGCCGCAGCGAAGCCGCGCAGGCGTCGGTGGCCTCTCGTGTGCCGCCCAGCGCATATAACTGCTGGGACAGCAAGCACAGATCGTGGCCTTCGCCGAGCCGGTCGCCCAACTCGTGACGCACCGCGATCGCCTCCCGCCATGACGACACCGCCCCGTCCGCGTGTCCGCTCAACCAACAGCTGAGGGCATGTTTCTCGAGCCAGTCCACCTTCTGTTCGGCGGCGGCGGTGTCGGCATGACGCAGTGTCAACGCGTACAACGCCGCGGCTTCCCGGTTCGCGGCAAGATGCAGAGCCTGCTCGGCGGCTGGAGGCCCGTGGCGAATCACAGCGTCGGTGTCACCAGCTTCATGAGCGTGGAACGCCAACGCCGACAGGCTGTCCGGGGCGATGGGTAGTTCGGCAAGAGCTGCTAATGCTCGCTTGTGCAACACCCGACGTTGGTAGGCGGGGATCTGGTCAAGCGCCGCGCGGCGGGCCAACTCGTGGCGGAATCCGACGGTGTCGGCGTCTGCGACGAGGACGCCGGCGTCGAGGCATTCCGCGAGTCCTGCACCGGCGGCAGCACATACGTTGTGTAGCAGCGGCAAGCTGGACCGCGGGCCGCATACGGCGGTCGCATAAGCGGTCTCGCGTCCATCGCTGGACAGCCGACCCAGCCGCCCACGGACCGCGTCGGACACGCTATTCGGCAATCCGCCGTCGCGCAGCGCGTCGGAGCCTGCGGCCAATACCTCGGTGACGTAGAAGGGATTTCCGCCGGTGAGCCGGTGCAGCTGGTCGGCATTGACGCCGCTGCCAACGGCCAACTCGGCTACTGCCGTCTCGCTGAGCGGTTGGAGGCCGATGCGTGTCACCGCGGCAGAAGTGGCCAGATCACCCAGCAGCAGCGCAAGGGGGTGTTCATTGCCGATCTCGTCATCGCGGTACGACACCAGGAGCAGTAGCGGCAGCGAGTCGATACGGCGGGACAGGAAGCGCAGAAGATCAAGCGTCGCTCCGTCGGCCCAGTGCGCATCTTCGACGACGCAGACCCATGCGGTCTTGTCGTCGAACATGTCGACCAGTCCAGCGTAGATCGCTTCGAGGTCACCCGCGTCGACGGATGCGCGCAGCGCGGCGGTCTGGTCACCCGGCGTTCTCGCGAGCATGTCGATCAACGGGCCCAGTGGTCGCGGCGCCGCAAGGGGATCGCACCATCCCCGGAGCACACGCGCCTGGTGGCCGACTCCGGCGACGAACCGTGCGATCACCGTGGTCTTACCGACCCCAGCCTCTCCGCTCAGCAACACCACTCGGCCGTCGCCACGTGTCGCCGCCCGCAGCCGTTGGTTCAATCGCGCAAACGCCGTATCGCGCTCGAACAGTCGATCCCTTGGAGCCACGGTCCTCCTGGCGGTGCGCAAGCGGCTTGCCGCGGGCGACGGCAAGCCGATGTCAGGTCCGAGTGCGGTCGAGAGCTTAGCTCAGCAAGCGTCCGTCCACGCTTGCAACGCAGGCACGCCAAGCGCACGTGCGGTCATGTCTGGATGCCCTCCGTTGCTGTCGAGTGGGCGGCAGGCCGCCGCGACCGCGTGAACCTCGTGGTGGAGTGTCGGTGGGTGGCAGAGCAACGTCAGGGCGTCGGCTCAGCTCGACGTCGCGGGACGAGTCGGCATATGACAAGAAGAATGGGAACCTACACCGCTCCCGGTCCTTGAGGGACCTCGTGTTGCACGGGGTCACCAAGCGGTGCTACGGGTTCAGGCGACGGAGCGATACGCAGGACGCGTTTGCCCGTCACGCGCCGAGTTCCGACGTCATGGTAGGCCTGCCGAACGTGGTCGGTGGTGAACCGGTACACATCGGCGATCGGCACACTGATCTCTCCGCGCGCGATCAGTGCAGCCAATGCGGACCAAACCTCTGGGGTGTCGGCCTGCTCCTGAGCTTCGGAGTGAACTCCGAAACGGCGTACGGCTTCGTGGTCGATCAAAGTGTTGATGCGCTGCGGCAGCACGCCTAGATCGATCGCCGTGGCGACGTTGCCGCCGCCGAAGGTGTCGATGAAGCCGTCGATGCCGCCGGGTGCGAGGTCGCGTAGCCGGCGTGCCAGATCCGGTCCGTAGTGCACGGGGCGGATACCTAACGCGGCCAATCGCTCGAAATTGGCTGCGCCACAGGTCCCGATCACATCGGCACCGCGAAGCCGGGCCAGCTGTGCCGCATAGATGCCGACGCCACCGGCTGCGGCCGACACCACGATGGTCTCGCCGGCTTGGGGGTCGACCGCGGCCACCGACGCCCATGCGGTGGCGCCGGCACCCGCGACGGTGGCCGCGACCTCCCATGGCAGACCCGCCGGTTTGGGCGCGAGGCGTTGTGCGCCGAGTGCCACATACTCGGCTTGTGCTCGGCGCGGCGCGAATCCGATCACCTCGTCACCGACCTGGAAACCCGATGTCGCCTCACCAGTTTCGACGACGTACCCGGCGAAGTCGTTTCCCTGCCCCTCCGGAAAGTGCGCTGGCCACATGGCGGCGTACCGTCCCTCTCGGATACCGATCTCGCCGGGGTTGGTCGCCGCCGCGACGACCGCGACCAGCACTTCGCCGGCGGCGGGCGCGGGGCTCGGGACCTCGGCGACGTCGAGCACCTCGGGGCCACCGTATCGAGTGAACCTGACTGCTCTCATTCAGAACTCCCCGGGTGGTGCGTAGCGGTAGAAGAACGGCCCCAGCTGCGCGGCCAGAGCCCGGGTCAGTCCGGCGCCATCCTCCAACAGCCGAGCGCCCGGGTCCAGCGGACCGATGTACAGCGGCGCGAAGCCGGCGTCGATGCTGAGCTGCTCGGCGTACTGCCGAGCGTCGTCGTCGGTGGCGTAGAGATTGCTGGGTGGGACTCGCTGATCGCCGACCTGCGTATAGATGCTGGCGAAGTTGGTGGAGAACGCCTTGGCGGTGGGGCCACCGATGATGGACTGGATCTGGTGCGACAGGGATCGACTGTTGTCATGGCGACCTGTGTAGATGTTGCAGGCGTCGATGGTCGGTTGGCCTGCCAGCCCGACGACGGCATCGAGTGCGTCCCGGATGTGGGTGGCCGCGACGGCCACGACGATCACGTCCGCCGTTGACGCGTCACCGCCGTCGCGCCCGAGCAGGCTCACCTGATGGCCCCGGCTGCTCCACAGCCGGCCGAGTCCGCTGCCCACATTGCCACGACCGATCACCGTCACCTTCATCGAAACTCCTCTCTACTCGAGATCCTGCAGCCGCTGAGCGCTGACTCGATGTCAGCCCGAATCATCACCATGCCGGACTCGACACCATGCGGAACCGTCGCAGGTCGAGATCACCTTCGACGAGGCGCGGCACCTCTGCTGCGAACGTCTGCATGTGTGGGAGGTCGAAGTGCTGGGCCAAGTCCTCTGCCGTGCAACAGTTCTCGTACACGCACCAGAGGTCGGGATCTGTCTCGGACCGGTGTAGGTCGTAATTGATGCAGCCCGCCTCCTCCCGGGACGGCTCCACCAGATCCGTGAGTCGACGGCCGAGTTCGTCGCCGAGCCCGCTCTTGGCCTTGATGAATGCGATGTTGGTCACCGTTGTCATCGTTGGTCGTCCTGTTCGTCGGTGTTGTCTTCGTCGGGAAAATCGGCTGCGCGCGAAACATGCTCCCAGGCAGCGATTTCGGCCTGCAGCGTCGCTGCTTTGGCCAGAGCGACATCGACCGCCTCGTTGCCCAGGAGCAATCGCCGCGGTGGCTGGGCGCTGGTGGCGGCTGTGAAGATGGCCGCCGCAGCCCGCGCCGGGTCCCCCGCCTGATTGCCGACAGACTGGTGATAGGCCCGCCGGGCTTGCCCGGCCGTCTGGTCGTAGTCGTCGATCGGGTTCTCCACCTCGTTGGAGGACGCCGCCCAGTTGGTTCGGAAACCGCTGGGCTCCACCACCATGACGTTGAGCCCCAGGGGGGCCACCTCGATCCGCAACGACTCGGAAAGGCCTTCCACGGCGAACTTGCTGGCCGAGTAGTAGCCCACGGCGGCGAATCCGCTGAGTCCGCCGATCGACGTGAGGTTGATGATCGTGCCGCTGCGCTGGGTCCGCATGACCGGCAAGACCGCGTTGATGGTATTGGCGGTACCGAAGAAGTTGACGTCGAAGAGGAGCCGGGCGATCTTGTCGTCGGTTTCCTCGATGGCGCCGAAGTAGCCGATGCCGGCGTTGTTGACCAGTACGTCGATGGCGCCGAAATGCCGCACCGCGGCCTCGACCACCTCAGTGCACTGTTCACGGTTCACGACGTCGAGCGGCAGTATCAAGGCATCCCCGCGGTCGGCGAGGTCGGCCACACTGGCTACGTCGCGTGCCGTGGCGACGACCTTCTGTCCATGGTCCAGCAGGTGCTCGGCAAGACTGCGGCCGAAGCCGGTCGAGCATCCTGTGACCATCCAGACTTGTGATGGTTGTGTGGTCATGAGTTCCTCCTGTCTGTTCAGTGGGTGGCGGAAGCTGCGTGGTATTCGCCGATCTCGACATCACGGACACACAGGCTGGGTACCTGAGCCAGGAAGTCGCGTACGTACGACTGCTGCATGTGAGTGTCGAAGTCGGCCCTCGCGCCCCATGTTTCGAGGATCATCCAGACATGCGGGTCGTGGGCTGACTGATGGATCTCATACCGCTGGCAGCCAGGTTCGGCGCGGGTGGGCGCAACCAGCTTCAACAGCTCGTCGCCGAGACGCCCCGCCATAGCCGGCTTGGCGACGGCGAATGCCACGTTTGTCTGGCCCTTCGCGTCCGGCGAAGCTGCCGGTGAAACCACGTCGGGTTGATTGATCGCCATGTGAACCTCGTTCATCGGTTCGGGTGAGGATTTCGGCTCAGCTGCGGATCATTCGGTCAGATGATCTGCGCGGTCGGCAGAATGGTGATCTCGGTGAGGTTGACGTGCTTGGGCAGCGCGGCGACGAACGCCACGGTCTCCGCGACATCAGCGGACTGCAGGACGTCGATCTGCTCGATCAAGTCGGCCATCAACTTGGACGCGTCCGGATCGGTCACGTGGTCAGGAAGTTCGGTGTCGACCATGCCCGGCTCGACCGTGGCGACCCGCACGTTCTTGCGACCGAGTTCGGTCCGCAGCAGCCGAGTGATGTGGCTGATGAAAGCCTTCGTGCCGGAATACACCTGGAATTTCTCGAGAACCCTGGTCGCCGCGATCGACGAGGTCGTGATGAGGTCGGCCGGCCGGCCCTCACCGCCCGCCGCCTCGAGCGAACCGACGAAGCCCTCGATGGTGTTCATGACGCCCTTGATGTTCAGGTCGATCTGGGCGTCCCAGTCCTGCACCTTGAGATCCCCGATCTCGGAGATGAGCTGAACCCCGGCGTTGGCGAACACGAGGTCGACCGCGCCCAGTTCGGCAGCGATCTGCTCGGCCGCAGCGTGGACGGCGGCCCGGTCGGTGACATCGGTGGGCACGGCCAGCGCGACCCCTCCCTTCGCGGTGATTCGCTCGGTGATCTCGTCGAGACGATCCTTGCGGCGCGCGACGAGCGCGACCTTGGCCCCGAGCTCGGCGAACCGCTCGGCGGTGGCCTCACCGATGCCGCTCGATGCCCCTGTGACGACCGCAACACGGCCGGCCAGCGGAGTTCCTGCGATGAGGGTGTTCATGTCTGCTCCTTCAGTGTGCGAAGAGAACCGTTGCGTCGGTTCTGTTGTCGTGGGAGTCCGTACTCCCGCAAACCACTATTGGTCAGTCCTGGGAACGGAAACAGGGTGGGAGACTCCTACCCTGCGCCGCGCTGGGACGGGTTCTGAAGACGGCCTCGTCGGCGTGCTGAACACCGCCGACGGTGGTGCTGCCGCCCGTGACACCCACCTCGAGCGCGCCCCGATCGTCGGCCGCGCGGCGCGACAGGACCGTCAGTATCCTGTGGAAATGGCTGATGACACCCTGGGGGCGTTCCTGCGGGCTCGCCGCAATGCCGCGGCGGCCGACACCTATCCTTTCGCCACGCTGACAGGTCGCCGTGTCCCGGGGCTTCGTCGCGAGGAGGTCGCCGAGCTGGCCGGGCTCAGCACCGACTACTACGTCCGGCTCGAGCAGGGCCGCGAAAAGCATCCGTCCGAACAGGTCGTCGAGGCCCTGGCGGCCGCCCTCAAGTTGAACCAGCACCAGAGCGACCATCTGCGGTTGCTTGCCGGACTCGCCCCGCAGGTGATTCCGTCGACGGCGTCGGTGGATCCGACGCTGAACCACATGCTCGATGCGTGGGACGGCGCAGCGGCCTTCATCTTGGACCCGCTGCTGAATTTCACCCAGCTCAATCCGCTCGCGACGGCGCTCTGCAGCTCATTCGCCGACCACACGAACCTGGTTCGCAACGTCTTTCTCGACCCGGCAGGCAAACGCTTCTTCGTCGACTGGACGCGCGCTGCCGAGTCCTCTGTGGGGTCTCTGCGAGCGACCATGCACCAGCACCACAGCGCGCGGGAGCGCGACGCCCTCGTCGCCGAGCTTCGCGCTGACGACGAGTTCGACCGGCTCTGGCAGAAGTACGACATCAGCCCCAAGACACAGGAGACGAAGCTGCTCAGGCATGAGCAGGCCGGCGAGATCTTGATCAACTTCCACGCTTTCCAGGTGATGAGCGCGCCCGGTCAGCAGCTTGTCGTGTATCAACCGGAACCCGGCAGCATCAGCGAGGCGCGGCTGTTGTCCCTCAGAGATCGGTCCCGTCCCGGCAGCGCGCACCTCTCCGGTGCCGAGGTGGCCTCCTGACGCAGGTCGGGGTCAGGTCGGGCGATCAGCGAACGGAGGCACGCAAGCTTCCGAGGATCCGGAGCGACTCGTCGCTGACTGATCCCGGTGCCGGGACGTAGACCAACACCATCGTGCCGGGTTCGGCGGCGCTGCCCAGCACCACTTCATCGACCACCAGCGTGCCCACCTCCCGGTGCGGGAAAACCCGCGTTGCCCGATTGCTCGCCATCCGGTCCTGCTGCATCCACATCGTCCGGAAAGGTTCGCTGAGCCGGAGCAACTCACAGACCAGACTGCTTGTTTCGGTGTTGGACGGTGCTCGCTCGTACGCCCGGCGCAGTGTCCCGAGTGCGTCGCGGGCGTGATCACGCCAGGCGTCCACGCACCACCGTGCTGCCGGATCGAGGAACGTCATCCGTACCACGTTGTCGCGAATGGCGAACTCGGAGAACAACTCACACGCCAAATCGTTGATGCCGAGTACATCACCGATGTCGTTGACCACGATTGCGGGCGTGTTCGGCAGACGGGTCACCAGTGCGGCGAGCGAGTGCGCGCAGGCCCGTTGACCAGACGCGGAGGGCCCAGCACGGGTCAGCTTCGCAGGGTCCATCGGCCCAACTCCGAGAATGAGGGCCTCGGCGCGCAGCGCACCAAGACCCACGGCGGTGGCACTGCACAGCCCGAGCGCCGCAGAACTGGGCGGTGGCCGCGCCGGGAGATCATTGCCATGCCATCCACGATGCCTTCGCGGGCACATCTCAACCTGGCTGTGTTGCACCCACCCAGGCCCGAGCCTGGATGACCGTCGGCGCTTGAATCAGGAGCGCAGCCCCATTCAGAACGTCGGGCCGGTCGCTATCTCGGACGGGTACTGCCTCCCCGAACCGCAGCATCGTTTCTTGACGACGTTCCTCCGCGCGGGCCACTGGGCCAATTTGAGGTGAATGCCTCATGCGCCGGCGCCGGTCGGCCGACCACAATGCACTACGCGGTGATTGCCAGATGCGCACGTCGACCGTGCGGAACAACGAAAGGCACCGGCCATGCACCGACTCTCGCGGATCGCGACGACAGTCGCCGTGACTGGGGCGCCACGATCCACTTTCTTGGGATCGGTACGCATTACTGCCCGGGTGTACTTCCCGGGACGCCGCAATCGACGTTGCGTCAAACGAAGGGATAGAAACATGCACACCAAACGGATGCTCGCCGGGGCGCTGACGTCGGTCGGTCTCGCGGCGGTCGGCTTGAGCCTGGCCACGGGCACCGCTGCGGCCAACCCACCCGGCGCGCACACGTGGTGCCCGGGAACTTCGTTGGCTTCTCCTCCCGGACCGGGTATCAGTCCCGGCGCCTGGGACATGAATGTGTGCCACACGTGGTACCGCGTCGCCCCCGGGATGGGCAATGTGCCATACAGATCGTTGGACGGCACCTTCCGCCTCGAACACAGCAATCTATGGGACGGTCCGAATCCACCGGCGGGTTCGGTCCGCGTCGAGTGCGGCCGGGATATGTTCACCGGCCTGCCAATTCCCTGTTAGCCAGAGGAGGGTTGTGACCACCGCGTCACGACCCCGCGATTGCCGCGAAGGAGGCGCGCAGCTCGTCGACGAACAGGGCCGGTTGTTCGAATGCAGCGAAGTGGCCGCCCCGTTCCGGCTCGCTCCAGTAGCGGATGTCGGTGAAGCGCTGCTCGGCCCACCGTCGCGAGGGCCGCGGCGTGTCTTTGAACACCGATGCCCCCGTAGGGACGTCGACTGTGTCTGTTGTGGCGCTGGTGAACCATTCGTTCACGGTCGCAATGCTTTCCCAGTAGAGCCGGGTGGACGAGGCGCCGGTCCTGGTGAGCCAGTACAGGGTGATGTTGTCCAGTATCTGGTCGGGGCTCAGCACCGAGAAGACGTCGCCGTCGTGGTCGCTCCATTCAACGAACTTCTCGAAGATCCAAGCGCATTGCCCGGCAGGCGAGTCGAGCAGGGCGTAGCCGAGCGTCTGAGGTCGAGTGGAGTGCTGGGCCGTGTAGCCTGCGCCGGATCTGGTTGCTGCTTCGAGCAGTTCGGCCGATGCGTGCTCGTGAGCGGTCCAGTTTTCGCGGTTGACCCAGTCGGGCGCCACCAGCGGAGGGGTCAGATGGATCCCAAGAACTGCGTCGCGCGACTGCTTGGCCAGCACGGTGCTGATACTGGTTCCCCAGTCGCCGCCCGCCGCGCCGTAGCGGTCATACCCGAGCCGACGCATGAGTTCGGCCCAGGCGGCCGCGATGCGCTCGATGCCCCAGCCTGTTGCTGTCGGGTGCGCACTGAAGCCGTAGCCGGGCACTGACGGGATGACGAGGTGGAATGCGTCGTTGACGCGACCGCCGTGCGAGGTGGGATCTACGAGGGGTTCAATCACGTCGAGGAACTCCACGACTGACCCCGGCCAGCCGTGTGTCAACAGCAACGGGGTGGCGTCGGCGTTCGGCGAACGCACATGCAGGAAGTGGATATCGAGACCGTCGATGCGAGTGATGAACTGCGGGTGCGAGTTCAGCCGAGCTTCGCAACGCCGCCAGTTGTAGTCGTCGCGCCAGTACGCGCACAGCTGTTGCATGACCGCAAGCGGGACACCTTGCGACCAGTCGTCAACGGTCTCGCGATCGGGCCATCGAGTGCGGCGCAGCCGGTCGCGGAGGTCTGCCAGTGCCGCCTCCGGTACGTCGACGGTGAACGGTTGGATCTTGGGCATCGTCTGGTAGTCCTTTCCGTTTCAGCGCACTTGTGCCGCGTCGCGGTCATACCCATGCCGGGCATTCCGCGACCACGAGATCCTCGCCTTTCTCACCTGAGGCGGTGCGGCCGGCCGCGTGGTTTGGTGGCGCCTTGGCCCGCCACCCGATTGTCGGGTCTTGACCTTCTCGTTGCGGCAACTTCTAGCGTGGGTGTTGGCCATCGAGAGGGGTTGAGGTCGGTGAGTTGGTCGATTCAGCAGGCGGCTCGGGTTTCGGGTGTGACTGCCCGGACGTTGCGCTACTACGACGAGATCGGGCTGTTACGGCCGGCTCGAGTCGGTTCCAACGGTTACCGATACTACGAGCGGGAGCAGTTGCTGCGGCTGCAGCAGATTCTGTTGCTTCGCGACCTGGGGCTGAATCTGACGACGATCGGACAAGTGGTCGACGCCCAGCACGATCCGATCGAGGCGCTGCGCCGGCATCACCGCCGGCTTCTCGACGAGCGAGGCCGGTTGGACCGTCTCGCAGCCACTGTGGCCGCCACCATCGAACACCTGGAGGAAGGAACAGACATGCCCGCAGAGCACATGTTCGAGGGTTTCGAGATGAGCCCCGAACACCTCGACGATCTGGAAGCCCGCCGTATCGAAAGCACAGGCCGCACAGAACAACCGGAGATCACCGAAATCAAACGCAACACCGCCGAATGGGCCAAGCGGGACTGGGATCAATTCAACGCCGAAGGCCACGCGCTCGCGCGGCGAATGGTGGCCCTGCTGCGCGCCGGTGTGGCCGCCGACGACGCGGAGACCTTCGCGGTCCTCGACGACGACCTGGCCTTGCAGCGCAAGCTGTGGAGTCCGGACAAGGCCAGCTACGTCGAACAGGCCGAGGGCCTGCGGCAGCCGTCAGAACTGCGCTCGTACTACAACGCCCAGGACCCCCGCCTGGCGGAGTACCTGCGTGAAGCCATGTTGGCCTACGCCGGCAGCCGGATGCAGTGATGACCCGCCCCGCCCCTTCGGTGAGGCCGCCGTGGTGCATCCACACCGCGCCACCTGCGCCCGTGTTCTCGGGTCAGATGGCGGACCGCAGCCGCTGCGGTAGGCGGGCCACGATCCGGGAGAGGCGCTCGAACCTCGCCGAGGGAAGGCCCAGGGCATCGCACATGGCGTAGCGGTCGAAGAAGAAATGCTCGCTTGCGATCAGCCCGTCCCTGATCGTGAATACGCAGACGAACGGCAGGGTCGCGGTGCGGTGAGTTGCAGGCCAGGGGCCCATACGCCCGTGCATGGTCATGCGCAACGTTCCCCAGCATGTGTAGCCGTAGCCATTGAGAACGTTGTCCTCGAGGGTGACGTGGTAGTCGGGGAAGATGCCGAAGAAGGTGTCGAGGAGGCGCCCGACGTCGCGTTGCCCCACCGTGGTGTCGTGCACCGCTTCGGTGTGGAGAAGAAAGTCATGGGTGCACAGCCGCAGTGCCGCCTCGGTGTCCTGGCGACATTTCGCTTCGGCGTAGCGGCCGACCAGGTCGTGAACCGACTCTGCTGTGACGAGATCGTCTTGCATGGTCTTCTCCGTTCAGTTGGCGGTACGCGTCCCGAGCGATGAACGTTCTCAGCGGATGAGCCACTGCCACCACACCGAGGGGTGTCGCAGCAACGTCGGAAGCACGACGAGCGGGTCGAAGTAGGTCACGCGCTCGATGGCCTTCCCATCACGAAGGACGAGCCGGTTCACGGTCGGCCAGGTGAGGGTGTCCCTGCCGAAGTCGGCGTGCAGAGTGAATTCGATGAAGAGGTCATCAGCGTCGGCGACCCAGTGATCGATGCGCGCGTGCAGACCGGGTAGGCAGCGGCAGAAGCGCTCGAATTGGCGCTGGGCCTGGGTGATCCCGACCGTTGAACGTGCCAGCGGTTGGCGAAGCACGATATCCGGGTGCAGCAGTTCGGGCAGTCGCGCTGGGGACGGCGCGTCCCAGAAGTCGGCGAATCTCGTGACGAAGGAATGTCCTGGCGGGCAGGTGTCCATGCCGTGAGCCTGCTGGAATTACCCGTTCGATGTCACTGCAATCTACTGCCAACTACTGCCTGGCGGCATCACACCACGACCGGTTGGGTGATCGTTCGACGGCTTCCATGGCACAGTACGTGGCTAGTGAGGATCGACCCCCGCTCAGGCCGTCACGAAGGCCGGGCTTTGTGTGTCCAGCGGTTCGGGTCGGTTTCGAGGGCGCTGCGGTCCCAACCCATCAAATCGGCGGCCGCGCCATAGGTGAACTCGAGGAAGTCCATCACCGCCCCGTCGGGGTCCTTCGCTTGGCGTGCGACCTCGTACGGCAACAGGTACTGCCGCAGGCCGGCGTCGTAGAAGACACCGGCGGGACTGTCTGCGACATCGGCAAACCCCGCCGGTTCGGGATAGGCGTAGGAGTAGAACGCCCCTTCGGCCGCGCCGCCGGGCCAGAATCCGCAACTACTCAGCTCGTGCGAGTACCCCTCCTCCATCACCCAGTCGCCGCAGTTCGGCGCGCCTCCGGGATGCCGGGGAGCCAGGCCTCCGGAGAACCGGGTGCACGCCAGGTCGAAGGAACCCCAGAAGAAGTGCACCGGACTGACCTTGCCGATGAACCGGGCACGGAACCGGCCGATCACCCTGTCGGCCTGCACCAGCTGCCGCCAGAATGCGTTGGCAGCGGCCGGGTCGTAGCCGGCGTGCGTGTCCTCGGCGAACGGGACAGCGGGATCCACTTCGTTGGGCGCGTTCGAGATGTCCGCCTCGATGCCCAGACTGCCGAGGGTGTCCAGCACCGCTTGGTGGAACCGCGCTACCGAAGTGTCGCGCAGATCGATGGTGGCGGCACCGCCGTCACTCACCCGCACCGCGAGCACATGGTCGACGAAGTCGAACTCCATGTCGAAGGAGTCGGTGCCCACCGGGATCGCCGACGTCGTCAGCCCTCGTGGTGACACGTACAGCGGCACCTGCCACCAATGGTTGAGCAGCGGCGCGTGGGCCAGCCGCACCTTGCCCACGATCTGGGTCCACATGTGCAGCGATCGGCGCGTCGGTTCCCAGTCGTCGACGCGTAGTGCCGGCCAGCCCTCACCCGATCGGACATCTGTCATTCGAACCTCCCTCTATGTTGTGAAACCGAACAGGTGCCCCCGGCATCGCCAGAGTCCGGCCAACGCGGCGTCGGCGTATGGGCTGTCGACTTCACCGAACACGAAGTCCGGCGGCAATGCTGCGCTTCACCGTTCTCGTCACGAAGTCGATGCTGGCGTTCAGGGCATCAGACGCCGGCACCGCGGCGAACGGCTGGCGGTCGATGAGCAGCTCCTCGTTTAGACGTAAAGCGTTGAGAGACATGCCATTCAATGCAACGAGAGCGCCCTCCTGTTTCAAACGGCCAGGAAAATAACAATACGGTCCGGTCCGGTTTGCGTCAATGCGGGACCGTTGGTCAGTGAAATCAGGAGGATCGACGGGCACAGCTCGGCAGCGTGGAGACTCAACTGCGCACTACCGCAGGCGAACACCATAGAAGGCGATCTTCAACAGGGCGTCGATGTGGCTGGGCTCGATCGGCATCGCGTGAAACAGCCGGTACTCGATGACGCCGTAGAGCACTTCGCGCAGGGTTTCCACGTCGGTGTCGGCTCGTATCTCGCCGCGCTCCTGGGCCAGGGCGATTCGTGCGCTGAACGCCGTGACGTTGGGTTCGATGATCTGGTCGAAGAGTGCCTGCAGCAGATCGGGGTCGGACTGGCCGGCGGCGATCAGGCCGCGGTATGCCGGTCCGAACCCGGTGGTCGCGATCACCTCCACGATCCCAGTCAGCTGTGTCCTTAGATCGGCGACGAGATCCCCGGTGTCGGGGAACGCGACCACCGGGTCAAGACTCTGAGTCGCAGCTTCGAGGACCACCGCACCCTTGGAGGGCCACCACCGGTAGATCGTCTGCTTGCTCACACACGCCCGCCTGGCGATCGCCTCGATCGAGATGTTGTCGTACCCCAGTTCGGCGATCATCGCGATGGACGCCTCGAGGATGGCGCGACGAGAGTTTTCGTTGCGGTTCGCGGGCATGTCGAAACCCTAGCGAGATATCGGTAGTTTCAATACGCAACGGACCGTATTGACGCGAAACGGACCGGACCGTACTGTTACGACCCGAGGCCTGAGGGGCGTGCAGATTCCCTTGGTAGCGAAACCTGTTGGTTCGCAACGCCTGGAGGAGAGCTCAGAGGGCGACCGGACCGCGCAACCGGTCGGGTCCGCTCAGCCGTCGTCGGCGGTGCGCTTCGGCCCGCGCCCGACTCGCCCGGAAGGACCGGAATGGCATCGCTCAAGCGCATCAACGCTGTACGCGCGGCAGGCGCACGTACTTCGAAAGGGCGCCCCGATACGACACGCCGGCTGTCTGGCTGGCAGCCGTTGCGCATCATCCGCGAGAACACCCGCGCCTATCTCGCGATGAATGGCTGCATGTACGGACTGTTCTTGGCCGGCTTCGGCGCCGGGCTCCTGTTCCCTGCGCTCAGTGAGGCACAGCAGACGCGATTGGAGGATGACGGCACAGCCGAGTTGGTGCAATCGCTCATCGCCAATCCCTGGCTGTTCGCACTGGTGATTCTCGCGGTGAACACGGTGAAGATGTGCGTGCTGACGATCGTTCTGCCGTCGATGATCGTGCCGTTCGCCGGCATCGCACTGTTCGCGTACTGGGCCGCCTCGACGGGGGTGACCCTCGTGCCCGCGAGCGACATCGGCTGGGTGGCTCTCATTCCCCACTCAGTGACGGTGGTGATCGAGTTTCAGGCATACATTCTCGTCTTGCTCGGCGTGTACCTGCTCGGCAAGTGCTGGATCCGTCCGGGAGCCGTTGGCGCCCAGAATCGTCGGGAAGGCTACGTCGAAGGTCTGCAACGACTCGGTTGGTTGTCTCTACCTGCCGCCATCCTGCTCATCGTCGGCGCGGTATACGAGGCGTTCTCGCTGCGATACTTCGTACACCCGCTGGCTCAGTGGTTGTTGTGAGCCAGAGTTGCCGCCCGATCAGGTGCGGTGCTCCAACAGGCGCAGCGGGCCATTCACCACCTGAACGCCGCAATGTAGAGGAGACTGCCAGCAATGATGCCTTCCTCGAACCCCGACCTGGCAGGACGGATGGCCGAGCTGGCACGCGCGCTGGCAGGCCCGAGCGGGATCGAGGCAGTGCTTGCGGGAGTCGCCGGCGCGGCCATTGAGCTGATTCCCGATGTCGATGTCGCAGCGACGCTGCTCATCGGCAAAGGGCACACCTTCGAGACACTGCCGGCAGACAGCGAGTTCGCGGACAAACTTCACGAGCTGCAGATGACGTTCGACGAGGGTCCCTGCGTGCAGGCCGCACTCGACGACGTCATCGTGCGCACCGATGACTTCCGCAACGAGACACGGTGGCCGCAGTACGCACCGGCGTGCGTTAACCTCGGCATCCTCAGCGGCCTGTCTTTCAAGCTGTACACCGCCGACCGCACCGCCGGCGCTCTGAACCTGTTCAGCTTCCGTCCACACGCCTGGACCACCGAGGCGGAGACGATCGGGACCATCCTCGCCGCCCACGCGGCCGCCGCGATTCTCGCCAACCGGCAGAGCGAACAGCTGCGGTCCGCGCTGTCGACCCGGGACCGGATCGGTCAGGCCAAGGGCATCATCATGGAGCGTTACAAGCTCGACGACGTGGCGGCCTTCGAGATGATGCGCCGGCTCTCCCAGGAGAGCAATGTGAAGCTCGCCGACATCGCGCAGCAGGTCATCGACTCTCGCGAATGACGGCACCGACGCACAGTCATCTCACAGCTGCAGCTTGTGACGACGACCACGTTGCGGGTACCCAGTCGGCATGATCGACGACTCCCGCCCCGCCGCCATCCGTGAACAGGCCCAGCAGCATGCTGAACATGCCCGCCGCAAGATGGCCGAGCGGCGCAGCGGCGACGACGGAGGAATCAGCGGCTGGCTCAGCGAGCGCGCCGGTCAGTGGGATCTGGGCGGCCAGGACGAGGCCACCATGCAGCGCCAGAAGTACCTGTGGAACTTCCTTGTGGATCACTGGTTCCGGATGGAGTTCGACGGCTGGGAGAACCTGCCCGACCCGCCGGTGCTGCTCGTGGGCATCCACTCGGGCGCCCCGTTCGTCTGGGATGCCTGGACCGTCGGGGTCCAGTGGTGGCGCCGCTTCGGTCAGGAGCGACCACTGCACGGAACTGCCCACGACGCACTGATGGCGATACCGGTGATCGGCCGGTACTTCCGCGCCATGGGGGTGCTGCCCGCCGCGCCCGACTCGATGGCCACCGCACTGGCCGAGGGTCGCGACGTGGCGGTGTGGCCCGGCGGCGAGGTGGATTCGCTGCGGCCGTGGACCGAGCGTGACGTCGCGAATCTGGCGGGCCGGGCCGGGTTCGTCCGGATGGCGATCAAGGCAGGAGTGCCGATCGTGCCGATCGCGACGGTCGGCGGGGCCGATGCCATGCCGGTGCTGATTCGCGGCGATGGGCTGTCGCGGGCGCTACGGCTGGACAAACTGTTGCGCCTCAAGGTGTTTCCGGTGGCGGTGTCGTTGCCATGGGGTATCGCGCCCGCGGCCCTGCCTCAGCTGCCGCTGCCGGCGAAGATCCGCACCCGGTTGATGCCCGCCGTGGAGGTCGATCACGATCCTGCCCGCGCCGAGGATGACGACTACGTCGAGCAGAAGTACCACGAGGTGGAGGACAGCATTCAGCGCGGCATGTCGGCGCTGGCACGCAAGCGGGCCCTGCCGCTGTTCGGCTGACCGGCCGGATCAGAGGACGCAGGCCTGACGGATCATCGCTGCCGTCTGCGCCGGCTGTGACATGTAGACGGCGTGGCTGGCGACGACGTCGACGGTGGTGGCACCGGCCCGCTGCGCCATGGCGCGCTGGGCTGACGGCGCGATCATCTGGTCGCGAGTGGCGATCAGGAATGAGCTGCGCCTGCTTCGCCATGCAGGGCTGGTTATCGGTTTTTCCATGGCTGCCAAGGCGAATGGGACCTGTGCGTCGGCCAGGAACGCGGCGTCAGCGGCGGGTAGGTCAGCGCCGAAAGCCTTGTGAAACCCTGACCGGTCCTGAAACAGAAAGCCGCCCGGAGCTGACACCAGCGGTGAACCTGGCGCGTCCGGGTCGCCGTTGAGAGTCCTCACCGACTCGCCCACGTCTGGTGCAAACGCAGCGATATAGGCGAGGGCGGCAACCTTCGGGTGAGTACCCGCCGCAGTGATGACCGCTCCGCCGTACGAATGTCCCACCAGCAGAACCGGTCCGCTCTGCGCGTCGATGATGTGTCGCGTCGCGGCAGCGTCACCGTCCAGTGACAGAGTGGGATTCTGAACCACGGCGACGTGGAATCCCTCTTGTGTGAGGAGCTCGTACACCGGCCGCCAGGTGGATCCGTCGACGAAAGCCCCATGCACGAGAACTATGTTCGTCAGTGCTGAGCCGATGACCATGGCGACCTCCTGTTGCGAGCGTCAATCCTTCTCGAGGGGTCGGCCGCTCAACCGTGCGGATCGTCGACCTTGAGTGGCTGCCCGGTCTTGGCGATGAAGACGACGAGCAGTTTCGCCGGTTCCGTCGTGCTCGTGTTCTCGGTGGCCAGGTGGTGGGCGCCCGGCTGCTCGGACCAGTTCGCTCCCGCGTGGTACACCTGCGCGGGCCCGCCCTCGAGCCGGCTGCTCACCGACCCCTCGAGCACGTAGGCGTAGACGAAAGCGTCGCCGTGTCGGTGGGGCACCGCGCGGGCGGCCGGCGGGAAGGTCACGATCGCCGAAGTGAAGGTCTTGCCCGCGTCACCGGGAAGCGGCTGTTCGAAGAGTGGAGTCAGGGTCTCCGACGGGTACGCCGGAGGAGCGTCGGCCTGCGGCTCCGCCGACGTCCCGCAGCCGGCGATGACGGCAGCGACCGCCGCGGCCAGCAGGGTGTGCGCGAAATGCCTTGTCCTCATGGACGTTCCTCTCCGTCGGTTGCCATCTTGATGATCGTTCGACCGTGCGTGCGTCGACGGTGGGCGAACGCTTCGGCCGTCTTCTCGAGGGGATACACGGCGCCGATCGCGATCTCGAGCCGCCCCGTCCGCAAGCGCTGGGCCAGGTCCGCCAGCTGCGCACGATCGGGTTCGACCACGAAGAACACGGCGCGTCCTTCCCTGGGCTGCACCGTCGGTGGCGCCGCGACGGTCACCAGCGTGCCGCCGGGACGGATCAGTGCCGCCGACTTCGCCAGGACATCGCCGCCGATGACGTCGAACACCACGTCGACGGGGCCGATGCTTTCCAGGGGTTCGGTGCCCAAGTCAAGGAAGGCGTGTGCACCGCGGCCGAGCACCACATCGCGGTCGTCGGTCCGTCCGGTGCCGATCACCCGAGCACCCACCTCGCGCGCGAGCTGAACGGCGATCGAGCCCACGGCACCGCCGGCCCCGTGCACCACAACGGTCTGCCCGGCGGTGAGGCCGGCATGGACGAAAAGGCCTTGGTAAGCAGTGAGACCCGAGATCGGCAGAGCTGCGGCCACGGTGTGGTCGATGTCGGCAGCGAGGGGGGCGAGGTTGCGAGCCTCGACTGCCGCGTATTCGGCGAGCGTGCCGTTGCGAGCCCAGTCGGTGAGGCCGAAGACCCGTTGGCCGACGGTCAGGCCGGTGGTGCCATAGCCCAGCTCGACGACGACTCCGGACAGTTCGTGCCCGGGAACGCTGGGCGTGCGGTCACGGCCCGCCCGGTCGGTCCAGGTGCTGGGCCACTCGAGCTCTCCGGGCGTGAAGCCGGCGGCGTGTACGCGCACGACGACGTCGTTCTCCGCCACGTGCGGATAGGGCAGGTCGGTCAGGGTGAGCCCGCCGACTCCGGCGTCCCGGTCTCGTGTCGTGATGGCTTGCATGTCGCCTCTTCCAGTCAGCTCGGCCACGGCGAGCCGAGGATGCGTTCGACACTGGTCGTGCGCCGGAAACCGGGGATGAAGTGCTCCAGCACGTCGGAGTTCACCGTTCCGTTGGTCGTCGCCGGTCGATGCTTCAGCCCGTCGAAATAGGCACTCAGGAACTCGTTCTTGAAGTCGCCCCGGGGATGAACGGCGATGATGTCGGCCACCTGGTCTGTGTTCAGCCCGTCGAGGCCGACGCCGCTCACGTCGGTCAGCACACCGAGGTGGGTGGCGATCTCTGGCCCCATCCGTCCCGGGATGCCCGGTGTCGTGTGCAGCGCGATGGCCGTCCACACGGTTTCGGCGGCCGCAGTGGAGAATCCGCGTTCGAGCATGAACGCACGCCCGTGGTCGGCTCCATCGACCTCGAAACGCTGTTCCGCATCGGAGAAGGGCGTCATGAGACCGGTGTCGTGGAACACGGCGGCCAAGTAGAGGAGTTCGGGATCCGGTGTCATGCCCAGCCGGAGAGCGTGGAGCTGGCCGAAGTAATACACCCGGAGGGAGTGGTGATAGATGAGCGGACTGGTCGTCGCCTTGACGAAAAGAGTCGCCTCGGCGACCGCGGCGGTCTCGGGCACCTCGACACCAGCGATGTTGCCTGACATGACCTCTTCCTTTCGCCGTCTCTGCTTGATTCCATGCTGGTCTCACCGTGCGCTGCGCGCCGGTGCTTTCCTGCCAGGAATCCCTCAATTGCGGACGCCGAAGAAGCGTTCTGCCCGCGGCGAGTCGCTGGGGTGATGCCGTCGATGTCAGAGCTGCGTGAGCGCGGTTGCCTCACGCCACAGACGTGCCGCGTTGTCGCCGTCGAGCGCGTAGTTCGCGACGCCGCCTGCACGGCCGAGATCCTCGGCGCGTTCGGCGACCACCTCGGCTTCGTTGTTGTTCTCGAAGTACCGTCCGCCGATCCCGTCGACGAGCGGCGACGCCGCCAACAACACCGATGTCGACGCGCCCTGCTGGACGGTCTTCCGGAACTCCTCGGGAGTGCGCAACCCGCCGGTGTGCTTCTGCAGGCCCGTGGCGATCGCGCCCGGATTCAGTGCATTGGCGATGATTCCGTCACTCGCCCACCGAGCCGTCACCTCGACCGCCAGCAGTACGGTCGCCGTCTTCGACTGTCCGTAGGCGGTCATCGGATCGTAGGGTCGAAAACGGTAGTGCAGGTCGTCGAACACCACGGGTGAGAACAGATGGCCGGTGGAGCTGACCGACACCACACGCGCCCCGCCTGCCGAGGCGAGAGGACCCCGCAACGCCACGACGAGCGCGAAGTGGCCGAGGAAGTTGCTCGCGAACTGCATCTCACAGCCCAGCGCACTGCGCTTCAGCTCGGGCAGGGCCATCACGCCGGCGTTGTTCACCAGGATGTGCAGCGGACCGTTCCATGCCTGCGCGAACGACGCGACCGACGCGAGATCGGAGAGGTCGAGTGGCGCCGCCTCGATGGCGTCGTTGCCTGTGGTACCTCGTAATTCTTCGGCGACCTTCCGGCCCGCGTCGAGTCGGCGGACCCCGAGCACGACCTCGGCGCCGGCCGCGGCCAACGCGCGTGCGGTCTCCACGCCCAGGCCGCTGGTCGCGCCCGTGACGACGGCCCGCTTGCCGCTGAGGTCGACGCCCCGTATCACGTCATCGCTCGTCGACTCGAAGCCGAACGGCGTCATCACCGGCTGCAACACGTCACGTCCTTCGATGCCAGGGCTGTCTCAGTTCGCCGGCCCGGTGGCCAATGCTCGCGGCATGAAGTCGCGGATGTACCCGCTGATCTCCTCGCCGTGGGTTTCCAGCGCGAAGTGACCGGCGTCGAGGAGGTGGAATTCGCCGTTGGGGAAGTCGCGACGGAACGCCTCCGCGCCGGCGGCTCCGAAGATTTCGTCGTTCTTGCCCCAGGTGACCAGCAGCGGGGGCTGGTGGGTGCGGAAGTACTCCTGGAACGCGGGATAGCCGTCAAGGTTGAACTGGTAGTCCCAGAACAGCTGCAACTGGATGGCGTCGTTGTCCTTGCGGTCCAGCCCGAGCTGGTCGAGCTGCCAGGTCTCGGGCGCGATCCGATCGAGACGGTCGACGGGTACGCCGTGGGTGTATTGCCAGTACGTGGTTTCGGGAGTGAACTTCTCCCGCACGCCGTCTTCGTTGGCGGCGCGGTCCTTCGCGTGAGCGAACAGGATGTCCCAGAACGGGGTGAAGCCCTCCAGGTAGGCGTTGCCGCTCTGGGTGATCAGCGCGGTGATCCGTTCGGGGCGCCGGCTGGCGATCCGAAGGCCGATCGGGGCGCCGTAGTCGTGGATGTAGAGCGCGAACCGGTCAAGGCCGAGATGAGTGATCAAGCCTTCGGTGATCTCGGTGAGCCGGTCGAAGCTGTACGTGAACTGGGTCGTTGTCGGCATCGCCGAGCGGCCGAACCCGACGTGATCGGGTGCCACCAGGTGGTACGAATCGGCCAGGGAGTCGATCAGGTTGCGGAACATGTGCGAGCTGGACGGAAAGCCGTGCAGCAGAACCAATGTCGGGTTGGCCGGATCGCCGGCCTCGCGGTAGAACACCTCGAGTCCCTCGATCGTCGCCGTGTGGTACCGGGTGGCAAAAGCAGTCAAGGACATCACCTGTTCGGAAGCTGCCGTCGCGTGCTCACGGTCGGCAGGGCAGTGGGCATGGTGTGCGTCGGCGCTGCCGACCCACCGGAGCCGACCACGGAACCATGCCGGTGCGAATCCAGGATGAACCCCAGTGATGCGGAGCGTGCGCCCGAGGTGGCACGACGTTCGGGCTGTCAGGAATGCCGTTCGATGTACTCGTCGGCATCCTTGTTGCGCTCGTCGATGCCTTTGACGGCTTCGTGCTCGGCATAGAACCGCATCCACTCCATGCCGAGTTGGTGCCGCAGTTCCAGGGAGGCGCTCTTGATGAAGTCGGGCATGGCCTCGCGTTCCTCTTCGTCGAGGTGCTCACCGTTCTCGGTGCGCGCCTTGAACACCGCCGCGAACCATTCCTCGCTGCCCGGCCGGTGCTCGCGTGACGAACGCACCGCATCGCGGATCGCGTTGTGGTCGGTGATGGCGTCCTCGGTCTCCTCCTGCGGATCGCCCTCCGGATTCCCGGGGTCGTCGCGACCACCCTGCTTCAGCAGCGCCGGGTAGAACACCGTCTCCTCCGCTTCGGCGTGGACATCGAGGCGAGCACTGAGGACGTCCCAGATCGCGGCAAGCTCCTCGTCGGACCGTGCGTCGTCGAGGCGGAAGAACTGTCGGCGCAGCCAGTCGTGATCGGCGTACACGAGCTCGATGATGTCTGCCATCTGTCACTCCGATTGCTCCGGCCCGTCCCGCGGCCACCCCGCGATGACGAAGGGGGTACCCGGGCAGGGCCCGTCCGAACACGAAGTCATGCCGAAGTGGCGCCATCAAGATTCGGCTAGCTTGGGTTCAGCGTCGTGGCGGCCCGAGTAGCCGGCAGCGGCCTCGCGGCCGGTTCGACAATATCGCCGTCGCGGCGAGGTCTGGACAGGGGAGATGGCAGGCGTGAAGCATATTGAGCGATGAGTCGAATGTCCCCGCCACCCGTCCGAGCCTCGTCGGGCGTGCCGCCGAGTGCGCGATGCTCGACAAGATCGCGACCGACGTTCTGGACGGCTTCAGCGGCTCGCTGGTGTTCATCGGCGAACCCGGCGTCGGTAAGACCCGGTTGTTGCAGTACATGGCGGACGCAGCGACCGACGTGTCGATCCTGTGGATCGTCGGAGCGCAATCGGAGCTGCGGCTGGGCTTCGCCGCCCTCCATCGGCTCGTGCTGCCCTATCTCGATCGTCTGGACCGGCTGACCGGCCCGCACCGCAATGCGCTGGAGGTGACGTTCGGCCTCACCGGCGGCCCGCCGCCGAGCCGTTTCCTGGTGAGCCTGGCCGCATTGGCGCTGCTGTCCGACGTCGCCGCCGAACACCCGGTGGTCTGCCTGATCGACGACGCCCAGTGGCTGGACCAGGAATCGCTGAATGTCCTGGGATTCATCGCGCGGCGCCTGTACGCCGACCCCATCGCGATGGTGTTCAGCGCCCGTGAGCATGCCGGAGACCTGACGCCGCTGGACGGAATGCCGACCCGGCGGATCGAGGCACTGGATCCGGCGTCGTCGCACGCCATCCTCGATGAGGCGGTGTCCGGACCGCTCGATCCACGAGTGTCGGCGCGTGTGATCGACGAGACCGGCGGCAACCCGCTGGCGATGCTCGAGCTGCTCGGGGAACTCACCGCCGAACAGCTGGCCGGGCGGTTCCCTCTACCGCGCCGCCTGCCGGTCGGTCGGCGGGTGGATGTGCACTTCCTGGCGCAGGTCGCCACGCTGTCACCGGAGGCACGCACCCTTCTGCTCGTCGCCGCGGCCTGCGCCGACGAGAAGCCATCGACGGTGTGGCGAGCCGGCGCGCTGCTGGGGGTGGCCGCAGCGGCAGCGAATCATGCTGTGCAGCAGGGAATCATGTCCCTTGAGCCGCGCATCGCGTTCCGTCACCCGCTCATCCGGTCGGCGGTGTATGACGGTGCGACACCCGAGGAGCGTCAGCACGTGCACAACGCGCTGGCCACGGTGGCTCATCGTGACGGTGATGACGACCAGGCGGCGTGGCACCGGGCGGCCGCCGTGACGACTCCCGACGAGGCGATAGCCGCTGATTTGCAGGCCTCGGCGGAGCGGGCGCAGCGCCGGGGTGGTTACACCATGCAGGCCGCGTTCTTGACGCGCGCCGCTGAGCTGTCACCCGACGCCCGAGGCGCTGCACTGCGCTACCTGGCTGCCGCGCAGGCCTACCTGGCGGCCGGCGACGGCCGGCTCGCCGAGGCCTTGCTGGACCTGGCGATTCCTGGGCTCGATGACGCAGGCAGAGACGTCGCGGTGCTACGGCTGCGCGCAGCGATCTCGGTGTTCTTCTCCCGTCACAGGGACGCCCCCGCCGTGTTGTTGGACGCGGCGACGAGGGTGGAACCGGCCGACGTGTCACAGATTCGGCAGATCCTGTTCGATGCCATGCAAGCCGCGATCGTCGCCCGCCAGTACACCGTCGGCACCACTCTCGACGAGGTGGCACGCAGGGTGCTGGGCGCCGGCCGCGACCCGCGAAGACCCCCGAGCGGCAACGACTTACTCCTCGATGGTTTCGCCACTCGAATCGCCAGAGGTTACGCCGATGCCGTCCCGTTGCTGCGGGCTGCGGTGGCGATGATGTTCACCGACGAGACGGTCGCGCACGTCGACATCCCGTCGACCATTCTGGGATGGTTCGCCGCCGACGACGTGTGGGACGAGCAAGGCCGTCGGGCGATGTTCGAACGCGCCCAAGAAATGGAGCGCCGCGCAGGCGCCTTGGGAGCGATGCGGATCACTCTGGCCGGACTCTCGACGTGCCAGGTGTGGGCAGGAGAAATGAAGGATGCCGAGAACAGCTATGGCGAGGCCGCCGAGATATCGGCGTTGATCGGTGTGCCGCCCCCCGCGACGACCGGGGTGCTCCTGGAGGTGCGCGCCTGGCAGGGCCGAGAGAGCGAGAGCCGCGCGGTGGCATCGTCGACCGCGGATTGGGGACGTCAGAAGGGCGCGGCAGTCCTGGAGATCTTCGCGTTGATGGGACTGACCATCTTGGAACTCGGACTGGGCCGGTACCCGGAGGCGCTTGGATGGGCCTTGCAGATATTTCACGACGATCCGCCAGGATTCGGCAACCGGGTGCTGCCCGAGGTCGTGGAGGCCGGCGTGCGCGGCGGAGACCGAGCCGCCGCTGAGGCAGCGCTGGCGCGGCTGACCGAACGCGCCACCGCCTCGGCCACCCCGTGGGCTCTGGGTGTCCTGGCGCGATCGAGGGCGTTGATGGCCGGCGACGCTGACGCTGAGATGTTCTACCTCGAGGCCATCGAACAGCTGACGGGCACCGCGGTGCGCACCGAACTCGCGCGGGCGCATCTGCTCTACGGCGAGTGGCTGCGTCGCAGGAAACGTCGCCGCGACGCGGAGGTACAGCTGCGGACGGCGTACGACATGTTCACCGCGATGGGTGCCACCGCGTTCGCCGGCCGCACGGGTGCGGAGCGGCGAGCCGCCGGCCAGGCCACGGCCGACGCGCCACGAGCGCACGATCCGTTCGGTCTCACACCTCAGGAGGCTCAGGTGGCACGCCAGGCAAGTACCGGCGCAACCAACGCGGAGATCGCCAGCCGACTGTTCGTCACGACGTCCACCGTCGAGTACCACCTCAGCAAGGTCTTCCGGAAACTGGGCGTGACGTCCCGCCGCCAACTGGCGTCCATCCTCTCCGGGGACGGGCGTCCCGGCCGGCTATGAGGTCAGGGCCTGATGTGACGGGTCAGAGGCCCAGATCGCTGAGGCCGGGGTGGCCTTCCGGTCGAGGGCCGAGAAGCGGCCAGTGGAATTTGCGGTCATCGTTGGTGATCGGCAGATCGTTGATGCTCGCGTGCCGCGTCCTCATCAGGCCGTCGAGGTCGAACTCCCAGTTCTCATTGCCGTAGGCGCGGAACCATTGACCCGTCGCGTCGTGGTATTCGTAGGCGAACCTGACCGCGATCCGGTCGCCGTCGTACGCCCAGAGTTCCTTGATTAGACGGTATTCGAGTTCCGCGGCCCACTTCGACGTCAAGAATTCGACGATCTGCTCACGACCGCGCAGGAAGGTCGAACGGTTGCGCCACCGGCTCTCTGCCGAGTATGCCTCGGCGACCAGGTGAGGATTTCGTGTGTTCCAACCGTTTTCAGCACTGCGCACCTTCTGGACGGCGCTCTCACGGTCGAACGGAGGTAGTGGGGGTCTCATCGGCTCAGGGTTTCACATCCGAATTCACGCAGCACCCACGGCGGGCAACCCTCCACACGGACGCGATACGTGTGCCGACCCCAGACGCTGCCGAGGGCATCGGCGCGCAGCGCCTCCCAGCCCAACGACAGCCTTTCTCCCTCCTCCATCCATGGGAGTCAACGCACGTGAGATCCATCGGGCAAATGATTTTCGGCATCGTCCGGCTGTCGCCCCTTCGCCGCGCGGCCTTGGCCCGATAGCATGCAGATGTGCGCCTGAGCCGAGGTGAACGTGAGCAGGTACTCGCGGCGGTCGCAGACGAGCGCCGGTCAATCGCCGGACTTCTTCACGGCCTCGATGCCGAACAGCTGGCCACACCGAGTCTGTGTGCCGGTTGGGATGTGAAAACGGTTGCTGCGCATCTTGTCAGCGACTTCAAGGACGGCTTCCGTGGGTTCTTGATCAGTGGCGTTCGCCACGGCAACCTCGACCGCGGGATCGACGCGCTGGCTCGCCGTCGAGCGCGTGCCTCGGCCGTCGACATCGCACAGACCCTCGAACGAGAGGCCGATCATCCGCTGAGCCCACCCATTGCCGGGCCGTTGTCGGGTCTGGCCGACGTGTTGGTGCACGGCGGTGACATGCGCATCCCCCTGGGTATCGAGCATCAACCAGATCCTCTGCTGGTGGCCCGCGCCATCGACTTCCTGACGGGACCAACGCAGATCGGCTTCTTTCCCCGGCGTCGCCTTCGCGGTATCGCCCTTCACGACGAGGACACCGGCCGAACCTGGGGTGACGGCGCTGCGGTCCGAGGGCCCGGCGTCGCGGTGATGCTGGCGATCTGCGGGCGAACCGTGGCATTCGACAACGTGACCGGAGCCGGCGTATCCGATCTGCGGTCGCGTCTTGATTGACCGGCGACGACTCCGGCCACGCGGGGTGGCGTGACGAGCTACCGACAGAGGGGCGCGGGAATGAGTGGCCTGCTGCTGCAGCGGGGTCGGCGGTTCGCCCGATGACGACCCCTGCACGAGGCGGAGAGCCGTACACGTACCTGCTCGCGCTCAATCCGGGCGGCCAGTCACTCGTCAGAGTCGATGTGTCCGACGGCTCGGTGACCGAATTGGTCGGCGGACTGTCCGCGTTTCCCGACGGAATCGTAGTCGACCGGCGCCGTCAGCTCGTCTACTGGACGAACATGGGCGCGCCGACGCTGCCTGCCGGACGCGCTCCATCGCAGGAGAGCGATCTCGACTTCTACGCCCGCAACGGCTCGATCGAACGGGCCGCACTGGACGGGTCCGGGCGGATGTGGCTTCTTCCGGAAGGAAGCTTCGTGACCGGCAAGCAGCTGGCCGCGGCATGGTCCCGAGGGCGCATCTACTGGGCGGACCGGGAGGGCGCAGCGGTCCGGAGCGCCGACCTCGACGGCACCGGCATGCGTGATGAAGTCCTCACTGCACGGACGGATTCCGAACGTCGCGTGGCACGAAATCAGTGTGTGGGGATCGCGGTCGACGAACAGCGCGGGCACCTCTACTGGACGCAGAAGGGGCCGTCCGACGGCGGCGACGGCCGCATTCTGCGAACGCGCCTGGACATGCCCTCTCAAGAGAGGGCCGTCCGTCGCGAGGTCGAGGTGCTCTTTGCCGGGTTACCCGAACCCATCGATCTCGAGATCGACTCCGGCGCTGGACTTCTCTATTGGACTGATCGCGGTGCGCCGCCGTCGGGGAACACCCTCAACAGAGCTGAACTTCCCGATGAAGGCCGGGTCGGTGGCACCGTGGATATCGTGTCCTCGGGATTCCGCGAGGCGATCGGGTTGGCGGTGGATTCCGACGCCGGCATCGCCTACGTCAGCGACCTCTACGGCGACATTCGCGCCGTTCCCCTCGGTGAGGGCGGCGAACGCTTGGTGACGCACGTCGCGGGTGGTCTCACAGGGCTGGCCGGCGTCCATGCCCCGGGCTAGTGGTTCCATACAGGACCGATTCCGGTGCAAACACATTCGAGACTCGACCTGGCCCCGCGGGTAGAAGACGCCCCGGGCGTCAGGTGAGGCCGCGTAGCATCGAACGACCCTCTCTGACGAAGGATGCATGGTGCGATACCGCGATCAACCCACCGTCGAAGTGACACAGATCGTGTCCTGCGACCCCGAGACCGCATGGCTTTACGTCACCGACATCGAACTTCCCGTGGGTCGTTCGGCTGAACTCAAGCGCGTCGAGTGGCTCGACGGTGCCGACCACGTCGAAGTCGGGGCTCGCTTCCGCGGGTGCAGCCAGCACGACGCCCTCGGCGACTGGCAGACCATCTGCGAAGTCGCCGAAGTCGAGCCCGGCCGGCGCTGGACCTGGAACGTCCACGGCGGCGAGGGCGTCACCGCCACGTGGGGCTTCGAAGTCGAGCCTTCCAGCCGGGGCGCCATCGTGCGCCAGTGGGCGAGGATGGGTCCGGGTCCTTCCGGGCTGAGTTTCGCGATTCTCGCCACGCCGGACAAAGAAGCCAGGATCGTCGCCCGCCGACTGCAGGAGTGGCAGCAGAACATGAGTGCCAACCTCGCCTGGCTCGCCGAGCAAGTCGGCACTGGCGACGACGACCAGCGCAAAGCGGCGAATCCGCTGTGAAGATCGGCCTGGCGGTCGAGCCTCGCTTGCCGGGCGCCGCGGAATTCGCGGCCGAGGTCGAGCAGCTCGGCGTGGACTCCCTGTGGGTGCCCGAAGTATGGGGATACGACGCCCTCACCGGACTGGCCTACCTTGCCGCGCACACCGAACGCATCGGACTCGGCACCTTCGTCGTCCAGCTCGGTTCGCGCAGTCCAGCGCTGCTGGCCACCTCGGCGCTGAGCCTGCAGGAACTGTCTGCCGGCCGATTCATGCTCGGTGTCGGAACCTCCGGGCCGCGGGTCATGGAGGGATGGCACGGCGTCCGGTTCCACAAGCCCGTCCAAACCACCCGCGAGACAATCGAAATCCTCCGGATCATCAGTCGCGGCGATCGGTTGGAACACCCCGGTGAGATCTACCCCCTGCCGCTGCCCAACAGCAGCGGCGCCGCTCTACGGCCACTCGTGGCGCCTCGTCACGTCCCCGTCTACATCGCCGCCATGGGTCCGCGGAACCTTCGGTTGACCGGTGAGGTCGCCGACGGCTGGCTCGGCAACGCCTTCATCCCCGAAGCCGCCGAAGTCTTCCTCGGGCCGCTGCGGGAGGGCGCAGACGCTGTGGGCCGCGCACTCAGCGACATCGATCTCGTGGCGCCGGTCGCCCTCGAATTCCACAGCGACACAACGGCAGCCGAAGCCGCCGCCCGCCGCCATGCCGACGGCTACGCATTCACCATCGGCGCCATGGGGGACCGCGGCCGCAACTTCTACAACGACGCGTTCAACCGCCTCGGCTACGAACGCGAGGTCACCCGCGTCATCGAACTCTGGCAGGCGGGGCGACACGACGAAGCCCGTGCTGCCGTCCCCATCGACCTCGGCCGCCTCACCAACCTCCTCGGAACGCCGGAGGCCATCGCCGAGCGCATCGCCGCATACCGTGATGCATCCATCACGACCCTGTTGGTCAAGCTCGAGGGCGACCACGAACACCAGTTGTCCACGCTGAAACGTCTGATGCGGATCGTGTAGCCGGGCGGGTTAGCTGCACTAGGTATTTAACGCCAAGGGACATTAATTCGGGGCTCTGAGCTGCGCCTTCAGCTGCTCGACTCGTGAATCTGAAAATCAGAGGTTTCGCTGCCCGTCCGCGGGGAATCAATGGGTCTGCGAGCCGGGGGGCGAGCAGCACGCTCGGGGTCATAAGGCTCCACCATCAAAACAACTGGAGGAGTACGCACATGCGCAGGACGATCGTCATCGGCACCACCACTTTGACCCTTCTGTTCGGGGGGGCCGGCGTCGCCCAGGCAACTGAACTGAACTCACCGGCACCCGCGACCACCACCACGGTGGCGCAGCAGGCTGAGGAAGAGGACGGCGACAACACCGGTCTGTGGGGCCTTGCCGGGCTGCTCGGCCTGATCGGGCTCGCGGGCCTCAAGCGCCGCAAGGACGCCGACTTCCCGACAACGCGAGGAACCGTCGCCGGCCCCGGGAATCCGCGCGCATAACAAGCAGGTGGCCGCCCCCGCCGGTGCAGCACCGGCGGGGGCGCCGCATCGTCAGTGAAATCTGTTGCGACACAAACTCGGCGAGAGCCTGAGACGCCGTGGGGCCGACCTGGTGACTGACGCGGTGGGCCGGCACGGTTACCGTCGCTGATATGGAATCAGTCTCAGTCATCACCGGCGGCGCCGGCGGCATGGGCCTGGCCACGGCCAAGCTCCTAGGACGGCAGCACCGGATCGTCCTCTGCGACGTCCGCGACGACCGCCTCGATGCTGCGACCGCCGCGCTCGACGACCTCGGCATCACCGCGACCGCGGTGCACTGCGACGTCACCGACGCGGACGCGGTGGCGGCGCTGCTGAAGAGCGCGGGCGATCTCGGTCCGATCGCTTCGGTGGTGCACACGGCAGGCGTGAGCCCCAGCATGGGCGACGCCGACTACGTCATGACGACGAACGCGATCGGCACGGTCAACGTCAACGAAGCATTCTTCGGCGTCGCCGGCGAGGGCGCTGTGATCGTCAACGTGGCGTCGATGGCGGCACACATGTTGCCCGACAGCCTGATTCCCAGCGGACACTTCCCGTTGGCGGTCGCCGACCGGGACGCGTTCCTGGCCGAGATGGCGACGGCGTGCAGCATCGCGCCCGAGGGGGCGCGGTCCGGACTGGCCTATGGGCTGAGCAAGAGCTTCGTCAAGTGGTACAGCGCCGCGCAGGCCGAACGGTTCAACGGCCGCGGGCTGCGCATCGTCTCGGTGTCCCCGGGTTCGACCGACACCGAGATGGGCAGGCTCGAGGAGAAGGCCGGCGCGGGTGCAATGGTCGCCGACGCCGCCGTCCCGCGCTGGGGCACCGCGGAGGAGATGGCGGAACTGCTGGCCTTCTGTGTGAGCGACAGGGCGGGCTACCTCACCGGTACCGACATCCTCAACGACGGCGGCGTGATCGCCTCGATGACCGAGCGGGCCAGGCGGAACGCCGCATCCGGCCAGGTGTCGACATAGCTCTGTCATTGATGCGCTCAGATCGCGAAACTCGCGATATCGGCGATCTGAGGACAAAGTCAACGCCGAACAGGGCGAGCCCGCCGCCGCCGGTAGCATTCGTCCCGGCGAGGGGGTGGGCATGGCAGACGCGGACCGACCGGGCGTTCTGATGCAGATCCACGAGTACTTCATGGCGCTGACCACGGCCGGACGGCTCATCCTCCTGATATCCGTCATCGCGGCGGTGGGCCTGCTGGGCTTCTCGCTGGTGCAGTGCTCGAACAAGATGGCATACGAGGACTGTGTCGACAGCCGGCGCGCCGAATACGGCATCGAAGGTGGTGGAGGCGTGATCGCGACCCTCATCGAAGAGGACTGCCGCAAGATCACCAGCTGACCGGCGACGGGCACTGTTAACGCCTCCGGGTGGCAGGGCGATAGACAGTGTGGGGGGTAACGACAGGGTCCGTACCACCCGATCTGCGGTGGTGGACCGCGTTCCTGCACAACGCGTGCGTTGTCTTCACGACACGGCTTCGCGCGAAGGAAAGGAAAAAACATGCGGAAATTCAAGAGAATCGCGGTCACATCGATCGCTGCGGGCGCCATGGGCGTCACCGCGCTGGGGCTCGGCGCAGGCCTGGCTCAGGCCGAGCACGACGACTACTGGGTGCCGGTCCCCGGTATCCCGCACGTGGACTTCAAGGCGCCGCCGGGACACATCGGCCAGGTGACGGGTATCCCGCCGGGCCAGTTCAAGAAGCTGCCCGGCCCCTTCAACGGGGTCCCGCCCGGTCACTGGGATGACGTCCGTCTCCCGCACTACCCGGGACATTTCGGCCGCTAGCAGGCCCGAAGATGGCCGCCTCGCTCACCAGCGAGGCGGCCATCGTCAGTTCGTCGAGGGTTCGCCCGCGTCGGGAGCGATCGTCAAGGTCACGGGCTTGCCGTCGCGGAGCACCTCGAGCGGGGCGTCCTTCCCGACCTCGAGCTGGCGCACGGCGACGATGAACGAGTTCAGGTCGGTGATCTCGCGATCGCCGAGCTTGACGGCGATGTCGTTCTGCTTCAGCCCGGCCCGCTCTGCAGCGCTGCCGGACTTCACCTTCTGTATCTGTGCGCCGCCCTCGGCCTCGTCGCCGACCGTCTTGGCTTCGACTCCGATGGTGGGGTGGGCGATGAAGCCGTCGCGCATCAGCGCCGAGGCGACGCGCGCGACCTCGTTCACCGGGATGGCGAAGCCGAGACCGCTGGAGCTGCCGGACGGCGACTTCGCGGCGGAGTTGATGCCGATCACCTCGCCGTCCATGTTGATCAGCGGTCCGCCGGAGTTGCCCTGGTTGATCGACGCGTCGGTCTGCACGGCGGCGATCACCGTGGACTCGTCGCCGGACTCGTCCCGCGGCACCGCGACGGCACGATCCAGCGCGCTGATGATGCCCTGGGTGTCGGTGCTGCGCAGACCGAGCGGCGCACCGGCGGCGATGACTTCCTGACCCACCCGCAGGGCGTCTGAATTGCCCAGCCGCGCGACGGTCAGATTGTCGACGTTGTCGACCTTCAGCACCGCCAGGTCGGTGTCGGGGTCGTGGCCGACGAGGTTCGCCGGCACCGTCTTGCCGTCGTTGAAGATCACCGTCAGCTTGGTTTCCTTGGGCTTGCGGGCGGCCTCGGCGACGACGTGGCTGTTGGTGATGATGTAACCGCGGCCGTCGACGACCACTCCCGAGCCCTGTGATCCGCGCGAGTCGCCCATCGCCTCGATGGTCACCACGGAATCGGCGACCGCCGCGGCCACCCGCGCGAAGCGGCCCTCGGGTGCCTCGTCCGGGTCGCTCTGGGACAGCTCGACCTTGGGGGTGGTGAAGGCCTCGATGACCGACGTCGTCTTGCTGCCGATCCAGCCTCCGAGCAGTCCGGAAAGAATCGCCAGGACGGCGACGACGACCAGCGCGAACCGCGATACCTGCCCGCTGAACAACAGGTCCCGAACACCGAGCTTGGGCCCGCGGACCTCCGGCGGAGCCGGTGGGGGCGGCGGTACGGCAGCGGGAGTGGCCTCGTCGTACGCAGGCTGGACCGCCACCGCCTCGGATGCATCGTCGGACCGGCCGTCATCGGCGTCGGCGCGTCCGAACGCGGCGGCCAGCACCGGCTCGGGCGACTGGTTCGTCGGGGTGTCGGGACCGTCGGCAGGCGTCCGGTCTGGACCGGCGAATGCGCCCTCGACCCCGTCGGGTCGCCCGAACACACGTCGGGTGGCCGGATCGGGGTCCGAAGGCGAGCCGGAGCGCGCCGTCGTGCCGTTCGCGGCGGACTGGTCCTCATCGGTCACGCGTGCTTCACCTTCTTCCTGACGCGGCGCAGCCCAGCCTACCGACGTCGCGGTCCCGGCCCGGACACGCAGTTCGGCGGCGGGCCGACGGCGTCGATCCTGTTAAGGAACATTGCGGACACTGCGCCCAAATTAGAATTGCTGAGGTGAACGTCGACGGCCAGCAGCTCGCCGCCCTCGCCGCCGTGGTGGAACTCGGCAGCTTCGACGCGGCCGCCCGCCGCCTGCACGTCACGCCGTCCGCGGTCAGCCAACGCATCAAGGCTCTCGAACAGCGCGTCGGCCAGGTGCTCGTCGTCCGGGAGAAGCCGTGCCGGCCCACCCCGTCGGCGGTGCCGCTGCTGCGGTTGGCGGCCCAGACGGCGATGCTGGAGGCCGAAGCACTCAGCGAGATGGGCGGTGGTTCGCGCGCGCCGCGGGTCGCGATCGCGGTGAACGCGGACTCGATGTCGACGTGGTTCGCCGCGGCGCTCGCCCGGATGCCCGACGTCCTGCTCGACATCACAATCGAGGACCAGGACCACTCCGCGAAGCTCTTACGCGAGGGGGCGGCGATGGGTGCGGTGACCACCGAGCGCACCGCGGTGCCGGGGTGCCGCAGCGTGCCACTGGGGGTGATGCGCTACGTCCCGGTCGCGTCGCCGGGCTACCACGCGCGGCATCTCGGCGCCGGATTCACCGCCGAGGCTGCCGCGGCGGCGCCGTCACTGGCGTGGAATCGTGACGATGCGCTGCAGGACTTGTTGCTGCGCAAGGTGTTCCGGCGGAACATCGCCCGCCCCGTGCACTTCGTGCCGACGGCGGACGGCTTCGGCGCCGCAGTCCGCGCCGACCTCGGGTGGGGCATGTACCCGGAGAAACTGGCCGCGGGCGACCTCGCGGACGGGTCGTTCGTACGGATCGCCGACGTGCACCTCGACGTGCCGTTGTTCTGGCAGTGCTGGAAGCTCGACAGCCCACTCGTGGCCGCGGTGACCGCCGCGGTCCGGTCAGCGGCCGAGAGCCTGCGTTAGCGGGCGCTCAACCACGCGGACAGCTTCTCGTACACCCGAGGATGGTTCAGCAGGTCGAAGTGGTGCAGGCCGGTCAAGACCAGGCCGTCGTGCTCCTCGAACGGGATCCGTCGGGTCCGGCCACGCCCCGAGGCGCTCGACGGGCGCACCAGGTGGTCGCCGAGCACCGCGCCGACGGCGGCGGGAGCGACGGACGTGGCCACGAAGTGATACCTCGCGTGCGGCAGGAACGGCACCTCGGCGCAGCGGTCGCGCAGGAACTCGTCGGGATCCGCGTCGCACCAGTCGGTGTCGGTGAGGGCGCCGAAACGCAGGTCCTTGATGCCGTCGCTGCGGAGATTGAGGAACTCGGCAACGGGCCGGGTCTCTCCGAGCTTCGCCAGCAGCCAGGACGCGACATGGACGCTCTTCTCCAGGTCCGCGCCCAGGTGCGGCGAGCCAAGGCAGACCACCTGCCGCACCGCCCGCGTCCACCCGTGGTCCGCGCGGTCCCCGTAATGGCAGGCGCTGCGCACCACCAGTCCACCCATGGAGTGGCCGACCAGACTGATGTCGCGCACCGGCACGGGCCACACCTCGACGAGCCCGGTGAGCAGCTCGTCGAGCTGCCTGCCGTTGGTCGAGATGTGCAACCCGGTGTTGTACCGGATGTCGACCGGCGTGAAGCCGAGGTCGTCGTGCAGGCGTTCGCCGTAGGGCCGCGGGTCGGCGTCCTCGACGGGACGGGGCGGACGCCGCCACGACGCCTCGGTCTGGCACAGCCCGTGCACGAAGACCACGATGCGGTCGGTCGGCTGAGCGAATGCCGCGGCGACGTCGTCGGGTGTCAGCTCGACCCGTCGGCCGTCGGCGCGCACCGACAGCGGCGCGGCGAACTGGTTGCCGCGCTCGGCGAGCTCGTCGCCGTAGATCCCGTTGAGCGCGGCGATCAACTCGGCCACCCCCGCGCGTTCGTCGAGGGGTGGGTCGTCGTCGAAGGCGATGCCGGCCGCCGTGAAGGAGCCGATCGCCGGCGGGAGCCGATGCCACGCCGCGTCGATGGTGTTGTAGACGGCGCCCGCGATGACGTCGTGGACCGCCTCGACGGGTCGGGCCACCGGGCCGATCGAGCCGAAGACCCGCCCGGCGATGCCGGTGTGCACGCCCCGCACCACGCTGTTGAGCACCGTCAGCCCTTCGGTGACGACGCCACCGAGCGCCTCCATGTCTGCCGTACGCATGTCCTGGTTGTACCCGTCCTGTCCGGCGATGTGCGGGTGAAGCGGCGGGATGTGATGCGACGCCTCGGTCGGACCTCGGTGCGCCTCGCGGCACAGTGGGACCTCAGTGTGACCATCGGCATATCCGCTGCGTATTCGCTTCCGCCCGACCCCGATGTCCAACACACTGACAGAGGAGGGTGACGATGTCAGAGGTGGCGGAGGATGCGGCGGGGTCCGGTGAGGCCCTTGATTCCGGCGACGTGGCGGTGCTGAGGCCGGGCGACACCTGTTGGCGCACCGGGCACGCGGACCGGTTGGCCCGCATCGTCGACGGCGCCGACTACCTGCGCCACGTCAAGGCGGCCATGCTGGGTGCGCAACGCCGGATCATGGTGATCGGCTGGGATCTCGACTACCGCACCTTCTTCGAGCGGGAGCCGACGCTGCCCGGACCCAACAAGCTCGGCCCCTTCCTGCACTGGCTCGTCTGGCGGCGGCCGGAGCTCGAGGTGTACCTGCTGCGGTCCAACCTGCGGCTACTGCCGGCGTTCGACGCGTTCTGGTACGGCGTGACGCCGGTGTCCCTGCTCAACAGAGTCACGTCGCGGCGCATGCACTTCGCGGTCGACGGCGCCCACCCGACCGGCGCGGTCCACCACCAGAAGATCGTGGTGGTCGACGACGCCATCTCATTCTGCGGCGGCATCGACCTGACACTCGGGCGGTGGGACACCCGGGCGCACGCCCAGGACGACCCGACGCGCTCCATGGCGGGCGACAGCTACGGGCCGCGCCACGAGGTCGCCGCCGCGGTGGACGGCGATGCCGCGGGAGTCCTCGCCGAGCAGGCCCGGCAGCGCTGGCAGGCGGCGACCGGCACGACGCTCGAACCGGTGCCGTCGGACCGGTCGATCTGGCCGGCGCAGTTGCGGCCGATGCTGCGCGACGTCGAGGTGGCCGTCGCCCGCACCCAGCCGGCACTGCCCGAGCGCGACGAGGTACGCGAGGTCGAGGCGCTCAACCTGGCCGCGATCGCCGCCGCTCGCGACGTCATCTACCTGGAGAACCAGTACCTGGCCGCCCGCAGTCTCACCGAGGCGCTGGCCGCCCGCCTGTCCGAAGCCGACGGCCCCGAAGTGGTCATCATCCTGCCGCGCAGCGCGGAGAGCCGGCTCGAACAGGAGTCGATGGACAGCGCCCGGGAACGGATGCTCCGCGTGCTGTGGGCCGCCGACGAGCACGACCGCCTCGGTGTCTACTGGCCGATGGCCCCCGGCAGCGTGTCGACCTACGTGCACTCCAAGGTGATGGTGATCGACGACCGGCTGCTGCGCATCGGGTCGTCGAACCTCAACAACCGTTCGCTGGGCTTCGACAGCGAATGCGACGTGGCGATCGAGGCGATCCCCGGTGACCCGACAGGCGATCGCATCCGCCGCGAGATCCTGTACACCCGAGACGATCTCGTGGCCGAACACCTCGGCTACTCGGTCGAGGCGTTCCGCGCCGAGCTGAGCAGGTGCGGTTCGTTCCGCGCCGCGGTCGACGCGTCGCGCAC
Organism: Mycolicibacterium arseniciresistens; assembly: GCF_030519285.1. NCBI lineage: Bacteria > Bacillati > Actinomycetota > Actinomycetes > Mycobacteriales > Mycobacteriaceae > Mycobacterium > Mycolicibacterium arseniciresistens. The sequence goes on along the minus strand of NZ_JAUMSQ010000021.1, from coordinate 26,688 downwards.
CAGCGGTCGGTCACTGCGCAGCTTCAGCCGCCTCATGGTGTCCGCCGATGTGGGCCCGTTCGCCGAGAACGATCTGATGGATCCGGACCACGTGCCGCCGTCACTCACCGAGAGTGCGCGCACGCTGGCCGGTCAGGTGGCGTTGTGGCCGTTGCGCAAGGTGCTCCGGCGCGATTGACGGCCGGCGGTCAGTGCTTCTCGCGCTTGCCAAACGGCAGCACGTGCACGATCGCGACCACGACGGCGCCGACCACGAGGCCGATCACCGCCGAGGCGGCGGTGTTGACCAGCCAGGCGAGCACACCGCCGACACCCGCGACGGCGTGGTGGACGGCCTCCTCGGCGTGGTGGACCAGTCCGTAGGGCGCGTGCCAGCCGAGCGTGTCGGTGCCGATAAGCAGGATGTGCCCACCCACCCACAGCATCGCGACCGTGCCGATCAGCGCCAGCGCACCGAGCAGTTTCGGCATGAACGCGACCAGGCCGCGGCCGATGCGCTGCGCGAACTTCGACGAGCGCTGCGCCAGTGCCAGCCCGACGTCGTCCATCTTCACGATCCCGGCGACGACGCCGTACACCGCGGCGGTGATCACCACGGCGACGACGGCCAAGATGATCAGGCGCGGCCAGAACGACTGGTCGGCCACCTCGTTGAGCGCGATCACCATGATCTCGGCGGACAGGATGAAGTCGGTGCGGATCGCCCCCGTCACCATGAACTTCTCGGCGTCCTCACCGGCGGCCGCGACGGGTGCGGCGTGGTCGTCGTGTCCCCGGATGCGCCCCCAGACCTTCTCGGCGCCCTCGAAGCACAGGTAGGTCGCACCGAGCATCAGGATCGGGGTCAGCAACTGCGGCAGGAACTGGCTGAGCAGCAGCGCCGCGGGCAGGATGAACAGCAGCTTGTTGCGCAGCGACCCGATCGCGATGCGCTTGATGATCGGCAGTTCCCGCTCGGCCGCCAGGCCGTGCACGTACTGCGGTGTCACCGCGGTGTCGTCGACGACGACGCCTGCGGCCTTGACGGTGGCGCGACCGGCGGCCGCGCCGATGTCGTCGATCGATGCCGCCGCGAGGCGGGCGAGCACGGCCACGTCGTCGAGGAGGGCGAACAGACCGGCGCTCATCGGGTCTCCGTCATGGTGAGCAGGTTACCGGCCACGGTCGCATTCAACCGTCCCGATCACGCACCGACGAGGGACTCGATCCAGTCGCGGGCGAAGTACAGCAGGAAGCCGGCGGCGACCACCCAGAGGAGCGGGCTGACCTCGCGCGCCTTGCCGACGGCCGAGCGCAGCACCACCCAGGCGATGAAGCCGACACCGATGCCGTTGGCGATCGAGTAGCTGAACGGCATCGTCGCCACGGTCAGCACGACGGGCAGCGCCACCGAGAACTCCGACAGGTCGATGTGGCGCAGGTGCGAGACCATCATCGCGCCGACGACCACCAGCGCCGCCGCGGCGACCTCGGTCGGCACGATCGAGGCCAGCGGCGTGATGAACATGGCGGCGAGGAACAGCGCGCCGGTGACCAGGTTCGCGAGCCCGGTGCGTGCGCCCTCCTCGATACCGGCGCCGGACTCGATGAACACCGTGTTCGACGACGCCGACGTCGCACCGCCGACCGCCGCGCCGGCGCCCTCGACGATCAGCGCCGACCTCAACCGCGGGAAGGTGCCGTCGTCGTCGGCGAGGCCCGCCGCCCGGGACAGGCCGGTGAACGTGCCCATCGCGTCGAAGAAGTTGGTGAAGACCAGGGTGAACACCAGCATCAGCGCGGCCAGCACGCCGATCCGGCCGAAGCTGTCCAGGCTGAACGCGCCGACCAGCGACAGGTCGGGCAGGGCGAAGGGTGAGCCCGACAGCGTCGGCACCGACAGGCTCCAGCCGCCGGGTCGCTCGGTGGCCTTGCCGAGCTCCCAGATCGCCTCGACCGCGACGGCCACCAGCGTGCCGGCGACGAGCCCGATGAGGATGCCCCCGCGCACCCGCCTGGCCACCAGCACACCGGTCACCAGCAGCGTGAACACGAAGATGACCGTCGGGACGGTGTTGATCGAGCCGACGCCACCGAAGCCGAGGCCCACCGGAGGAGACGGCGACCCGGTGGAGCCGATGAAGCCCGCGTCGACCACACCGATGAACAGGATGAACAATCCAATGCCCGCGGTGATCGCCAGCTTGAGCTCCATCGGCACCGCGTCGAACACCAGCCTGCGCAGACCGGTCGCGGCGAGCACCACGATGATGAGGCCGTTGATGACGACCAGGCCCATCGCCTCGGGCCAGGTGAGTTCCCCGACGACCGTGGTCGCCAGGAACGAGTTGATGCCCAGCCCGGCGGCGAACGCGAACGGCATCCGGGCGATGACGCCGAACAGGATCGTCATCACGCCGGCGGCCAGCGACGTCGTCGCCGACACCTGGTCGAACTCCAGACTGCCGCCGGTGACGTCCTCCGAACTCGACAGGATGATCGGGTTCAGCACGATGATGTAGGCCATCGCGATGAACGTGACGACACCGCCGCGGATCTCGGTGCCGACCGTGGACCCACGCTCCGAGATCTCGAAGAAGCGGTCGAGACGATTCATTGCTCGACCCTAAAGCGATCAGGCGCTGCCGTCCTGTTCATCGGGTCCCTTCGTACCGTCGGTGCAACGGTAAGTGGCCCACTAGGGTGAGGGAAGACCGTTCGACGGAGAGAGGTCAGATGATCAAGGTGATGGACGGCGTGCGCGTCCTCGAGGTCGCACAGTTCACGTTCGTTCCGGCGGCCGGCGCCATCCTCGCCGACTGGGGCGCCGACGTGATCAAGGTGGAGCATCCGGTGCGCGGCGACACCCAGCGCGGGTTCATCAACATGGGCGGCATCCAACTGGACCCCAACCGCCACCCGCTGATCGAGCACCCGAACCGCGGCAAGCGCAGCGTCGGCATCGACGTCTCCACACCGGGTGGCCAGGAGGTGCTCTACGAGATCGCCAAGACCTCCGATGTGTTCCTCACCAACTACATGCCCGCGCAGCGCCAGAAGAACAAGTTCGACATCGAGCACATCCGCGCCGCCAACCCCGACATCATCTACGCCCGCGGCAGTGCCTACGGCGACAAGGGAGCCGAACGCGACACCGGCGGCTTCGACGGCACCGCCTTCTGGACCCGCAGCGGCGTCGGGCACGCACTGACGCCCGAAGGTATCGGAGGCGCACTATCGCAGGGCATTCCGGCGTTCGGCGACTCGATCGGCGGGATGAACATCGCCGGCGGCATCTCCGCGGCGCTGTTCCACCGCGAGCGCACCGGTGAGGCCGTGGAACTGGACGTGTCGCTGCTGAGCACCGCCTGGTGGGCAGCGGGCGCCAGCGTCACCCAGGGCATGGAGACCGGCGAGACCATGCGCTCGCAGATGCCGGATTCCGTGGGGCCGACGGTCAACCCGTTCCTGGGCAACTACCTGACCTCGGACGGCGGCACCATCAACCTGTGCATCGTGAGCCCGACCGGATACATCCGCGACGCATTCGAGCACCTCGGTTTGCCGGAACTGGCCGACGACCCCCGGTTCAGCGATGTCCTGCCGTTGATCGAGAATGCCGCTGCGGCAGTCGAATACATCGCGGACTCGATCCGCAGCAAGCCGTTCGACTACTGGCGAACCCACCTGAAGACGATGAGGGGGCAGTGGGCGCCGTTCCAGAGCCTCGTCGACCTCGGCGCCGACGAGCAGGCACTGGCCAACGACATGATCGTCGAGGTCGAGGCCAACGACGGCGGCGCCCCGTTCAAGGTCGTCCGCGGCCCGGTGCAGTTCAACCACGAACCGCTGGAGACCACGCGGGCCCCGCAGGCGTCGGAGCACACCGAACTGGTGCTGATGGACATCGGCATGGATTGGGACCGCATCGACGCCCTCAAGGCCGCCGGCGCCATCGCCTGACCTGCGAACGGAGAAGGCCCATGACCGCACTGGAGGACCGCCTCGACATCACCGATGTCCTGGTGCGCTATGCGACCGGCATCGACCGGCGTGACTGGCCGCTGTTCCGCACGGTGTTCACCGATGACTGCGTCCTCGATTACGGCGAGATCGGCAGCTGGGACGGGATCGACGCCGTCGCCGACTTCATGGAGCAGACGCACGCGATGGCAGGCCACACGCTGCACCGGATGAGCAATCAGGCGATCGCCGTAGACGGTGACACGGCGTCGGCGCGCAGCTATGTGGATGCGCTGATCATGTCGGCCGACAACACTTCCGGGGTGAACGCCGTCGGCTTCTACGACGACGACCTCACCCGCACCGCCGAGGGCTGGCGCATTGCGCGGCGCCGATTCACCGTCGTGCGGGTGGTTCCGGTCGGGGGCGGGTCGTGAGCTTCGCCGACCGTTACGGACCGTGGGCGCTGGTGGCCGGTGCATCCGACGGCGTCGGCGCCGCGTTCGCGCACGGGCTCGCGCAGCGTGGCGTCAATGTCGTCCTGCTGGCCCGGCGGGCGGCGGTGCTCGACGAGGTGGCGGAGCGGATCATGAGCGAGACCGGCGTCCAGACCCGCACTCTCGCCATCGATCTCACCGACGCGGGGGCGGCGGAGGCCGTCGCCGCCGCCACCGCCGACCTGGACGTCGGATTCCTGGTGCACTGCGCAGGAGCCGATCCGAACTTCGAACCGTTCCTCGCCAACCCGGTGTCGGTGGCCGAGGCGATGGTGCAGCGCAACTGCATGGTGCCGATGCAGTTGTGTCACCACTTCGCGCCGGCGATGGTGCAGCGCGGGCGAGGAGGCATCGTGATCTTCGGCTCGGGCGCCGGCCTCGCGGGCGCCCCCAACATGGTCGCCTACGCCGCCAGCAAGGCGTTCGACATGGTGTTCGCCGAGGCGCTGTGGACGGAGTTGCACGACAGCGGCGTCGACGTGCTGGGGCTGATCCTCGGCAAGACGGACACGCCGGCACTGAGGAAGCTCGAGCGCGAACGTGGCTCGACGATCACCGCCGACGAACCGCTGCCCGGCGCCGCCACCGTCGAGGACGTCATCTCCGAGGCGTTCGACAACCTGACCAACGGGCCCACCTGGATGGTCGGGGAGATGATGCGCGCGGGTGCGCAGATGCTCGGGTCGATGGACCGCAACGAAGCCGTCCGGATCATGGTGCAGGCCAGTTCAGGTGCGGTGGGCGGTCACTGACCGGTCGGAGCGGAGGCGACCAGCAGGCCCCGCTGGTGCCGGGGACTCAGCGCGGCCAACCGGATGTCCCCGCCGTAGTGCTCGATGACCCGCCAGTCCATCACCCGGCGCCACAGGGGCGGCACCGTCGCAAGGACGAGCATGGTGGCGTATCCACCGGGCAGCTGCGGCGCCTCGTCGGCATGGCGCAGCGCCTGGTAGCGACGCAGCGGGTGCGCGTGGTGGTCGGAGTGGCGCTGCAGATGGAACAGGAAGACGTTGGCCACCACGGTGTTGCTGTTCCAGCTGTGCGCGGCGCGTACCCGTTCGTACCGCCCGTCGGGGAGCTTCTGCCGCCGCAACCCGTAGTGCTCCAGGTAGTTCACCGCCTCGAGTAGGCAGAATCCGATGACCGCCTGACCGATCAGCCACGGCAGCACGGTGATTCCGAACCAGACGATCAGCACCACGAACAGCGCCGCACTCATCAGCCAGGCGTTGAGGACGTCGTTGCGCAGCGTCCAGCGTGACCGGCCGAGGCGAGCGAACCGGGCGCTCTCGATCCGCCACGCCGAGCGCAGGCTGCCCAGCACCGAACGGGGGATGAACGCGTAGAGGCTCTCCCCGAAGCGGGCGCTCGCGGGGTCCTCCGCGGTGGCGACCCGAGCGTGGTGGCCACGGTTGTGCTCGATGTAGAAGTGGCCGTACCAGGTCTGCGCCAGCGCCACCTTGCTGAGCCGCTTCTCCGCGGGTGCACGTTTGTGCCCGAGCTCGTGGGCAGTGTTGATCGCGATGCCGCCGATGATGCCGACGGTCACCATCAGGCCGACCTTGTCGGCGAACGACATCGTCAGCCACCCGCCGCCGGCCCAGAACCAGCACGCGAGCAGAAGCGACCCGTACTGGTTGGGCAGATACAGATACGTCGCCCAACGGTAGAGCCGGTCGTGCTCCAACCAGGCCAGCGCGCTGTCGGGCGGATTCTCGGCGTCCTCGCCCACCGCCCAGTCCAGGACGGGCACGGCGACGAAGGCGAGCACCGCGGTGAACCACCAGAACAGGCCGTTGCCCGTCAGGTACACCGCCAGCCACGACGCGGCGACGTTGGCGGGTACGACCGCTCCCAGCAGCCAGAGGTAGCGCTTCGGGTCGTGCCATCGCGGGATGGGGATCTCGCCACGCTCGGTGTGCACGGTGCGAGGGCGACTGAACGACACAGTGGATCCCATGGGGTACCTATCTACCTTGCTGTTACCAACTCTGCAAATGTGGTAACACGCTCGTAACATAACACTGATTACAGTCGCGCGGGGCCGGCCAGTGATCGGCGCGCGTGAGAGGAGAGCATCAGTGGGTTCGGCGTTTTGCCCGGAATGCGGCTATCGATACGAGGAAAATGCAGGCCATGGCCGTGAAGGCTTTCCGCCAGGGACACCGTGGAGCGCTGTGCCGCCGGACTGGAACTGTCCAGACTGCGGCGTGCGGGACAAGTCCGACTTCGTCTTCAGGGTGTAAACCACACAGGGGATTGCATTTGTAGTTAAGTATTGTAGATTCGCTCTAGTCCGCATCGACGAATGATCGGAGAGCCGGGGATGACGGTGCTTTCGCGACGACGCTTCCTCCAGGCCGGTGCGGCCGCGGTCGCGGCGACCGCGGGGGCCGGCGGCGCCGCGGTGTGGCTCGAGTCGGGTGCCCGCCCGTCGCGCACCCGCAGCCACTACCCGGCCATCGTCGTGGGCAGCGGTTATGGCGGCGGGGTCTCGGCGCTGCGCCTCGGGCAGGCGGGGGTGCAGACGCTCATCCTGGAGATGGGACGGCTCTGGGATGCCGCCGACGACGACGGCAAGCGGTTCTCCAGGATGCTGCCCGCCGACACCCGGGCGGGCTGGTTCACCAAGACCCCGCCCAGCCTGGTGCCGTCGTTCCAGGGCATCTCGATGGAGATGGTGGCCCAGCGCACGCCGTCGGCCCAGCCGGTACAGGCCGGCATCTGCGACAAGTCGGTGCACGGCGCCCACAACGTCTTCCGGGGAATCGGTGTCGGAGGCGGATCGATGGTCAACGCGGCGATCGCGGCGATCCCCACCCCGGCGCAAGTGCGGGAGGTGTTCCCCGACATCGATCCCGCCGAGTTCCTCGGCACCTACATCGAGCGGGCCAAGTCCACGCTGCGCATCAACTATCGGGACATGGACTGGTTCGAGCGCACGCCGTATTACCAGTACGCCCGGGTGGGTCGCCAGTACGCCGCGGCCGCAGGCTACCCCGTCGACTACAACGGCAGCGCCTACTCCTTCGACTACATGAAAGATGAAGAGGCGGGCCGGGTTCCGCGGTCCGCGCTGGACTTCGAGCAGCAGTTCGGCAACAACCACGGGCGGTTCGGCAGCGTCGACCAGACCTACATCGCCGCGGCACTGGCCACCGGGAACGTCAGCCTCCGCCCCCTCACCGAGGTCACCGACATCCGGCGGGAGCGCAGCGGAGAGTACGTGGTGTCGGTGCGCGAGATCGACCGCTGGGGCGCCGAGGTGGCACGCGAGGAGATCGGCTGCGACCAGCTGCATCTCAATGCGGGTGTGCTGGGCACGACGAAGCTGCTGCTCAAGGCCCGCGACACGGGCACGCTGCCGAACCTGAGTTCGGAGATCGGCGGCGGTTACGGCAACAACGGCGACATGATGGTCGCGCACATGCTCAGCGACAGCACACCGGCAGGCACCCAGCAGTCGATCATGGGCATGATCAACCTCGACGGCCGCGACGATCCGGACAACCCGGTGTACGCCAGCATGTTCTCCGTCCCCCTACCGGTCGAGACGTATGCGCTGGGCTACTACGTGATGGTCAAGACCGGCGACCGTGCCGCGATCACCTACGACAAGAGCTCCGACTCGATCGACATCCTGTGGCCACAGGGCCATACCGAGCACCTGACCGCCCGCACCCGCGCGGTGTTCGACCGGATCACCCAGGCCAACGGTGTCGATTACCGCGACGACATCTTCGACGGGGAAGTGTTCGCGCCCAACACCGTTCACCCGCTGGGCGGTTGTGTGCGCGGCCGCGCCACCGACGGCTCCGGCCGGGTGAACGGATACGACAACCTGTACGTCAACGACGCGTCCCTGCTGCCCGGACACCTCGGGTGCAATCCGTTCATGTCCATCACCGCACTCGCCGAGCGCAACATCGAGGGTGTGCTGCAGGGACGCAGGTGAACAGGGCCGCCGAACGACGAAAGCCGCGGAGCCAGGTGGCTCCGCGGCCTTCGGGTCGACGAGAGAATCGCACCGCCGGTGACCGGCGGGAGCGATCGGATCTGTCAGTCGCCGCTACGCGGCGGCCGGATGACTCTGGTGATGCCGGCGCTTCAGCAGGAACGACAGCCAGCGGACGTCAATCAACATGGTCTTCTCGACTTTCTCTAGGCGGTCTTGGTCAGCAGCGGCAGCAACCGGCGGCGAGCCAGGATGCCCTCGCGGAAGTGATGCATGGCTTCGGGCACCGAGCCGACCATCGGGAAGTCGGACTCCGGGCCGGTGGCCCGCAGCGCCTGCAGCACCGGGGGGCTGGCGATCAATGCCCACTCCACACCGGTGCGGTAGCAGTCGTCATCCAGATCGAACAGCAACTCGACCGCCTGCATGGAGAAGGAGGTCACGCTGCTCATGTCGATCACGAGCGGCTTCTCGGCCAGGATGTTGCGCTTGGCGTAGGCGCGGACGCAGTTCGCGTTGCGGGTGTCGATGTCTCCGCTGACCGTCACCACGGTGGCCAGCTGGCGGCAGCATGCCCGCATCCGCACCCCGTCGCAGTCGGTCGCCGGGTTGCCGTACCGAAAGGCAACACCGGGGGTTGAGTCGACGCTTCTCAGTGCCATGACCTGCCTCCCTCCGTTGGTTCGCTGTAGCGGCGTTTCGCTTGTTGCCGCTCCGAACATGACCCCAAAGCTAAGCGGCCAATCTAAGGCGGCTGGGTAGTGACCGCTAAGCCTTTGGTAAGAACCCAATTTCGGCAGGTCTCAACGGCTTTTGTTACCCACGGGTTTCACATGGAGGTCTTAGGATCCGGCCGCATATCCTTAACGTTGCGTGGGTACCGGGCCGTTTCGCCGAATACTCGACAGGTGTTCGCTCAGCGATCCCTGCTCTGGCCGCCGGAGTAGTTCTCCCACGGGTTGTAGTCGGCGAGCAGCTCTTCCTGAGGTGGCCGCTGATCCTGCGGGACGTGCTGCAGGTTGATCCGGATCCGGTACCAGATCGAGCTCGGCCCCCGCATGCCGTCCACCAGCACGTCGGCCGGCGCCAGGCGCTCGGCGACCGCGGGGTGCCGACCGCGCCAGGTGTCCAGCGCCGCCATCGCCTCGTCCTTGGTCCTGGTCCGGGCGATCTCGATCAACGGCATCGTCGACTGGCGTCGTCCGGTTCCCGCATTCGATCCGCGGGCGGCGCCCCGCGGCGCCTTCTCGGCCGGCCCCAGCCGGTCGGCCAGGTCGAGCAGCCCGTCCAGGGCGCCCGGGTGGTCGTCCATGCCCTCCCACGGGTCGCCGAGTTCGGCGAACCGGGCAGGCACGGTCGCCACGGTGAACGCCTCCGGTCGGCATCCGGCGACCTCGTCCCACCGCAGCGGCGTGGACACCCGGGCGTCGGGGAGTGCGCGCACCGAGTACGCCGAGGCCACGGTGCGGTCGAACGCGTTCTGGTTGAAGTCCACGAAGACGCCTTCGCGCTCCTCCTTCCACCACCGTGCGGTGGCGAGCTCGGGCGCTCGCCGCTCCACCTCGCGGGCGACCGCCTGCGCGGCGAGCCGGACGAACTTGAACGGCCAGCGGCGGTGGATGCGCGCGTAGATGTGGAAACCGCGCGAGCCGGACGTCTTGGGCCACGCCGTGAGGCCGTGATCCTCGAGCACCTCGCGGGCGACCTGGGCGACGGCGACGATCTGGCGCCAGTCGACGCCGGGCATGGGGTCCAGGTCGACGCGCAGCTCGTCGGGATGGGCGAGGTCGTCGGCGCGCGTCGGGTGCGGGTTGAGATCGACGCAGCCCATGTTCACCGCCCAAGCCAGCCCGGCGGCGTCCCGGATCACCGCTTCCTCCGCCGAGGTGCCCGACGCGTAGCGGAGTTCGGCGACGTCGACGAAATCCGGACGGTTCTTCGGGGCGCGCTTCTGGAAGACCGCCTCCTCGGTGATGCCCTTGACGAACCGCTTCAAGATCATCGGCCGGCCGTCGACCCCGCGCAGTGCGCCGTCGGCGACCGCGAGGTAGTAGTGGATCAGGTCGAGCTTGGTGACCGCCGGACGGCCCTCGAACGCCTCGAAGACGACCTTGTCCGGATGGGTCACCTGGACCTGCCGACCGGCCACTTCGAGCGGCTGACCCTTCGACGCCGATCCGGCCATGCCAGCCATGGTAGGGACTGGCGATACCGCCCTCCGGTGCGACATGGAACACATATGGTGTGGGCATGCCGAAGCTGACTGAATTCCCGTTGCAGGCTGCCGCGAAGGCCAAGCAGTACCTCGACCGGGGCTCGGCCGAACTGCACTACGCGCGCAAGATGTTCGAGGCCGGCGCATTCAAGCTCGAGCCCCCGCAGAACGTCGCCGCCATGCTGGCCGACATCCGCCGCTGGGGCGAGTTCGGAATGATCCCGGCGCTCAACGCTCGTCGCTCGCCGCACCGCGCGGCCGTCATCGACGACGACGGCGAGATGACGTTCGGAGAACTCGACGCCGCCGCGCACGCGGTCGCCAACGCACTTCTCGCCAAGGGCGTCAAGGGCGGCGACGGTGTGGCGATCCTGGCCCGCAACCACCGGTGGTTCCTCGTCGCGGTGTACGGCGCCGCCCGCACCGGGGCTCGCATCATCCTGCTCAACAGCGAGTTCTCCGGCCCTCAGGTCAAGGAGGTGTCAGAACGCGAGGGCGCCAAGATCATCATCCACGACGACGAGTACACCAAGGCGATGGCGCAGGCCGAGCCCGAACTCGGGTTCCTGCGGGCGCTCGGCACCAACCCCGACACCGACGAGCCGTCCGAGAGCTCCGCCGAGACCCTCGCCGAGATCGTCGAGCGCAGTAACAGCAATCCCGCCCCGAAGGCGTCGAAGCACTCGTCGATCATCATTCTCACCAGCGGCACCACCGGCACCCCCAAGGGCGCCAACCGCAGCACCCCGCCGTCGCTCGCCCCCATCGGCGGTGTGCTGTCACACGTGCCGTTCAAGGCCGGCGAGATCACGTCGCTGCCGGCTCCGATGTTCCACGCGCTCGGCTTCCTGCACGCGACGATCGCGATGATGCTGGGCTCGACGCTGGTGCTGCGGCGCCGGTTCAAGCCGGCGACCGTGCTGGCCGATCTGGAGAAGCACGGGGTGACGGCGATGGTCGTCGTACCGGTGATGCTGTCGCGGATCCTCGATCAGCTGGAGAAGACCGACCCCAAGCCCGATCTGTCGAAGCTGCGCATCGTGTTCGTGTCCGGTTCGCAGCTGGGCGCCGAACTGGCGACGCGCGCGATGAAGGACATCGGGCCCGTCGTCTACAACCTCTACGGGTCCACCGAGATCGCGTTCGCGTCCATCGCCCGCCCGCAGGATCTGCAGAAGAACCCCGCCACGGTCGGACCCGTCGTCAAGGGCGTCAGGGTCAAGCTCTTCGACGAGAACGGCAAGGAGGTGCCCAAGGGCGAGGTCGGTCGCATCTTCGTCGGCAACACCTTCCCGTTCGAGGGTTACACCGGCGGCGGCCACAAGCAGATCATCGACGGCCTGATGTCCTCCGGCGATGTCGGTTACTTCGACGAGCACGGACTGCTCTACGTCAGCGGTCGCGACGACGAGATGATCGTGTCCGGCGGTGAGAACGTGTTCCCCGCCGAAGTCGAAGACCTCATCAGCGGCCATCCCGAGGTCGTCGAGGCCACCGCGCTCGGGGTCGAGGACAAGGAGTGGGGGCACCGGCTGCGGGCCTTCGTCGTCAAGACCGACGGCGCCAGCGTCGACGAGGAAGCCATCAAGACCTATGTCAAGGAGAACCTCGCGCGCTACAAGGTGCCGCGCGAGGTCATCTTCCTCGATGAGCTGCCCCGCAACCCCACCGGGAAGATCCTCAAGAGGGAGCTCCGCGAGATCAGCGTCGGCGGAGACGACGAATAGAGGCACGTGGAGAGCTGACGGAATAGTCCGGGGGCCGAGGCCGTCGTAACTCACCGTGCACATCGATCTCGGCGGTAAGACAGCCCTCGTCACCGGTTCCACCCAGGGCATCGGGCTGGCGATCGCCCGCAGCCTCTCCGCGGCCGGCGCCCGCGTCGCGGTGAACGGCCGCAGCCGCGACCGGGTGGACGAGGCGGTGGCCGCAATCGACGGCGACGCTTTCGGCATCGCGGCCGACGTCAGCACCGACGAGGGGGTCGCCGCGCTGCTGCGCGAACTGCCCGCGGTCGACATCCTGGTCAACAATCTCGGCATCTTCGGGGCGGTGCCGGCCCGGGAGATCACCGACGACCAGTGGCGCACCTACTTCGAGGTGAACGTCCTCGCCGCGGTGCGGCTCATCCGCAGCTATCTGCCCGGGATGACCGACCGCGGATGGGGCCGGGCGATCCAGATCGCCAGCGACTCGGCCATCGTCATCCCCGAGGAGATGATCCACTACGGGGTGTCGAAGACGGCGCTGCTGGCGGTGTCGCGGGGCTTCGCAAAGGACGCCGCGGGCACCGGAGTCACGGTCAACTCGGTGATCGCCGGGCCGACGCACACCGCGGGTGTGGAGAAATTCGTCTACGAGTTGGTGGACGCTTCGCTGCCGTGGGACGAGGCGCAGCGCGAATTCATGCGCCTGCACCGGCCACAGTCGTTGCTGCAGCGGCTCATCGAACCCGAGGAGATCGCGAATCTCGTGACGTACCTGGCGTCCCCGCTGGCGTCGGCGACCACCGGCGCGGCGGTGCGGGTCGACGGCGGTTACGTCGACTCGATCCTGCCCTGACCGCGTAGCAGGCGCCCACGTGATCCGGGCCGCGGTCGTGCGCTGAGCGGAACGACGAGCAGCAGGGCCGCCAGGGTCAGTGCGGCCGGCATCACGCCGAGTCCGGCCATGCCCCAATGATCTAGGCCCCAGCCGCCCGCGACCGCTCCCAGGGCGATGCCGAGATTGGCCGTCGAGATGTTCAGCGTCAGTGCGAATGCCGGCGCCTCGGCACCGGCCATCGTCACCCGCACCTGGCTGAGCGTGACACCCGCCGTGTGCAGCACGGCCCAGATTAGCAGCGGAACGACGGCCGCCAGTACCGAACCGCCCGTCCATGCCGCGACGTTGACGGCGAGGGCGAGCACTGCGGCCGTGACCACGGTCGCCGCAAGCGGCCGCCGGTCCGCGACACGTTCCGCCACCGAGTTACCCGCGACGCCAACGGCGCCGAACAGCAGCAGTGCCAGCGCAAGGCGTTTCAGGTCCAGCCCCATGACGTCCTCGAACCAGGCGCCGAGATACGTGTAGGCCGAGAACATGGCGGCGAAGATCGCCACCGACAGCGCGAGGTGACCGAGGAACAGCGGGCGGCGCAGCAGGGCGAGTTGATCTGCGAGACCAGCCGGGGGCGCGTCGTGCGTCCGCCGGCTGCGTGGGAAGTGCAGGGCCATGGCGAGGGCCACCGGCAACGGGGCGATGGCCAGCACGACGAACGACAGACGCCAGTTGCCGCCCTGCGCCAGCGCGATGCCCGCGGGCAATGCGAGTAGCACGCCGAGGACGAAGCCGAGATTGGCCTTGGCGAGGGCGCGGCCACGCGATGCCGCGGGCGCCATCCGCAGGACTTCAGCGGTTCCCAGACCCACGAACGGCGGAAGCAACGCCCCCTGAACGGCCCGCGCAAGCAGCATCGGCGTGATGTCGGTTGCCAGCGCGACGACGCCGTTGCCCGCCGCGTACACAACGAGCACCACGGCGAGCAGAGCCCGTGGCGGCACTCGGCTCACGACGAGCGTGACGACCGGTCCCGCCGCCGCCGCGGCGATCGCGAAGACCGCAGTCAGCCGGCCGGCGATCGAGAGCGGCACGCCGAGGTCCGTGGCGATCGACGGCAGCAGGCCGACGACGATGAACTCGGTCGCCACCACCAATGCGATCGCGGGTGCGAGCAGGACGAAAACCCGACGCAGGGCCTGGTCGGCATCTGCGTCAGCAGACGTCACGCGTTGGCTCCGCCGTCCACGGTCAGCCCGGCTCCGTTGATCGAGCCCGCCTCCGGTCCGACAACGAACGCGACGAGGGCGGCGACGTCCGCCGGCTTGCCGTACTGCGGAATCGCCATCCTTGCGAGCTGCGCCTCGGCCTGCGGTCCGTCTGCCGGGTTCATGTCGGTGTCGGTGGAGCCGGGATGCACGACGTTGACGGTGATTCGGCGCGGTCCGAGGTCGCGGGCCAGGCCCTGCGTCCAGCCGATCAGCGCAGCCTTGCTCGCCGAGTAGAGGCTTGCCCCGGCCTCGGGTACGCGGCTTGCCAGGTTGCTGCCCGTCGAGATGATGCGCCCCCCTGCCGGCAGGTGTCGCAGGGCCGCCTGTGACGCCAGCATCACGGCACGGACGTTGACGTTCAACGTCGCGTCGACGTCGTCGAGTGTCATCTCCTCGATGGGGCCGCCACGATAGATACCCGCGTTGTTGACCAGGATGTCGAGACCGCCGAGCGCCCCGGCTGCCTCGTCGACGGCGCGCGCGATCGAGGCCGGATCGTCGGCGGCCATCTGCACTGCGACGGCACGTCCGCCCGCGGTGGTGATCTCGTCGGCGACCGCGTTGGCGGCGTCCGCTGACCGTTCGTAACCCACTGCGACAGCGGCGCCGTCGCTCGCCAGCCTTCTCGCGATCGCCGCGCCGATTCCCCGGCTTCCGCCTGTCACGAATGCCCGTTTCCCGTCGAGTGCTGCCATTGCCCGCTCCATTTCTGTAGTGATCGCTGCAAATTTAGGCAGACGGCTGGCGCGGCGTCAAGACATTTCTGTAGTATTCGTTGCAGAAAATGTTTGGAGGCTGAATCGCTGTGGCGGCACGTGGTAGGCCGAGGGGGTTCGATCGGACCCGCGCGCTGGAGCGGGCGATGGAGTTGTTCTGGGACAGAGGGTTCGAAGGCACCTCGATCGCCGATCTCACCTCGGCGATGGGGATTGGCTCGACCAGTCTGTACGCCGCCTTCGGCGCCAAGGACGACCTGTTCCGTGAGGCGGTGAGCCACTACACGCAGAACGTGGGCGGTGAGATCTGGTCCGCGGTCACCGACGCTGACACCGCGTTCGGCGCCGTGGAAGGCTTCCTCATGGCGACCGCCAGTTCGTTCACCCGCGGCGACTGCCCGGCCGGCTGCCTCGTGGTCCTGTCGGCGCTGCACGCCAACGGTGCGACTGATGCCGTACGTGCCGACCTCACCGAGATGCGCGAACAGAACACCCTCGACCTGGCTGCCCGGCTCACCGAGGGCGTCGAGAACGGCGAGATCCCGGCGAGCGCCGACGTATCGGCCATCGCCCGGTTCTACGTCACCGTCCAGCAGGGCATGTCCATCCAGGCCCGGGACGGCGCGGACCGGGCGACGTTGGAAGCCATTGCGCGCTCGGCACTCTCGGCCTGGGACACGCTGATCGCGGCGGGCAGCTGAGCGTCAGGTGACGGCCTGCGCGCCCATGATGGCCGCACCGGGTATCGCCAGCGCCACCACGACCACCACGGCGGTGTAGGTGGACATCGGCTACCCGGACCGATCGCCTCGAACCGTCCCGCGGGGCAGGCTGGAGAAATGACGGCGCTCGAGGACAGGATCCGCGCGGCGCTCGTGGCGTTCGGCGTCGGGGACGCCACGGGTGTGCCCTGGGAGGGTTACCGGCCGGCGGCCATCGACCCCGGGGCCGTGGCGGAGGTGCCGCGTCGCGCGGGGTGGCCACCGGGCGCCACCTCCGACGACACGGCACTGATGCTGCTGGTGGCCGACTACCTCGCCGACCGCGGCGCCCACGTGGACGAGCGGGACTTCCTCACTCGCCTCGCCGAGGCGGTGCCCGGCATCCGAGGGATCGGTCCGAGCACCCACGCCGCCGTCGAACGGTTCGGTGCCACCGGGGGTCTGCGTGCGCGCACGGGCGACACGAACGGCGCCGCCATGCGGGCGTTGCCGATCGGCGGGGGCATTCCGACGGCGGCGGCCGGGCTGCGGCGCCGCGTCGTGACGCGGCTGTCCCGCACCACCCATGGCGCCGCGGGGGCCGTCGGCGCCGCCTGCGTGGTGACCGCGATGGCCGCGACGGCCGTCGAAGCGCCCGCAATCGACGCCGTCCTCGAGGCGGCCTCCGCCGAGGTGCGTTACCTCAGAGGACGATTCGCCAAACCGGACACCGTATGGGCGCCGTTGTCGGCCGCTGTCGCCGGTGATTGGCGGCCGGGCCGCGATGGAGTGTCGCTGGACGGAATCGAGACGGCGGCGGCCGTCATCACGGTGGTCCGGCGTACCGGACAGCGGCGTCGGGGCCTGGCGGACGCGGTGCGCGATGCCGTGATGCTCGGCGGTGACACCGACACCGTCGCGGCGCTTGCCTGCGGGATCCTCGGCGGGCTCGGCGACATCGACATGGACATCCCATGGTGGCCGAGGCTGGCACTGCCGGAGCCCGGCCGGCTGGATCGAAGCGCCGCGGCGCTCGCGGCGCTTCGCGCGACCCTCGCCTGACGGCGTCCGCGCTCAGTACTCGATCGCCTCGATCAGTGGGCCGGGCTCGTCCATCAGCGCCCAGAACCGGTCCCGGATCGCGACGGTCATCGGGCCGGGCGCGCCGTCGCCGATCGGTTCACCGTCGAGTGAGTTGATGGGGGTGACGCCACCGGCGGTGGTGACGGCCATCAGCTCGTCGGCGTCGTAGAGCTCGTGGCTGGTGACGTCGCGCAGGGTGGCCTCGATGCCCATCGCATCGGCGAGCTCGAACACCGTCTTGCGGGTGATGCCCGGCAACGCGTTCCGTGACGGCGACGCCAACTTGCCGTCCTTGACGACACAGACGTTGAAGCCCGGGCCCTCGGCGACGCAGCTGTCCGAGTCGAGCAGGATCGCGGTGCGTGCGCCGCGGTCCTTGGCCTCGAAGCTCGCCGCCGTCAGGTCGCCCCACTGGTAGTTCTTGATCGTCGGGTCGACGGTGTTGCGCCCCGCGCGGCGCACGTGGCGCGGGACGATCGCGGTGGTGCCGAAGATCTGCTCGTGGGGCGGGAATGCCCACAGGTACGGGATCGCGTAGATGTACACCTGGTGGGTCAGCTTCGTCAGGTCCTTCTCGCCCTTGCGTTTTCCGTAACCGCGCGTGACGGTGAGGTTCACGAACGACTCACGGAGTTGCGAGAGGCTGACGCAGCGCTTGGTGATCTCGGCGAGTTCGTCCTTGGACATCCCCGGGTCGAGGCGCAGCTTGGCGGCGCCGTCGAGGAGGCGGTCCAGATGGTCACCGAGCCGGAAGATGTTGCCGTGCCACACATGTGCGACGGTGTAGGTCAGGTCGGAGTGGCCGAACCCGGTGTCGAAGATCGAGATCTTCGCGTCCTCGGCGGGCATGTACTCGCCCTCGATCCACGCCACGCCGCCGGCGAATGGGCTGGACGTGTCGAGCTCGTAGTCGCTGTACTGGATCACCGAACCGGGCGGCGTGGCCTCCCGGATTGCGCCGGGTTCGACGGCGACGAGGTTGCTGGTGCCGAGAGTGCTGGTCATGATGTGTCCCTTCATGGTTGCGTCGACCCTGCGTCCACGGCGCGGACGTGCGAGTACCCGGTGCCGTGGACGCGGAGTCAGCGGGGGTGGGTCAGATGCCGTGGGTCTTGGCGTAGGTGGCGCCGGCGGATCCGCTGCGCAGCCGCGACTTCAAGCCGGTGGCCCACCACAGGGCGGCCAGCACCACGATGCCGAGGAAGATCCACTTGTTGCTGGTGAACTGCGGGAGGAACAGCAGAGCGATCGCGACGCCGACGAACACCACCAGTGCGGTGACGTAGAGCGGCAACCGGAACCGGCCGAGGTCGAAGGTGCCCGGTTCGCCCTGCGGGATGGTGCCCTTGCGGTAGCCGACCAGCAGTCCGATGGTCTGCAGGATGTAGACGAAGAAGAACAGCAGCGAGGCGATGCCGATGATGTAGTTGAACGCCTTCTCGTTGACCAGCGCCGAGAGCAGCAGCACCGTCGACAGGCAGCCCAGCCCGAGCACCGCGTAGGTGGGCGCCTTGCTCTTCGGCGAGACGTGCCGCCACACCTGGGAGAACGGCAGCATGTTGTCGCGGGCCATCGAATAGGTGAGCCGGGTTGCGACCAGGATGTTGGCCAGCAGACAGGCGAGGATGTTCGTCAGGGCGATGGCGACCACGATCTTGGTGACGACGGGCCCGGCCTGCTGGGTGATGATCTCCTCGATGGGCGCGGCGGCGTTGGCCTCGACCGCTGCGGCGTCCTTGATGGCCAGCACGTAGACGACGTACATCAGCAGTTCGATGACGATCGAGGTGACCAGGGCGTAGAACATCGTCCTGGGCACGACGCGGCGGGCGTCCTTGGTCTCCTCGGCGACGTCGGCGCCGGACTCCACGCCGATCAGGCCGAAGAACGGGCCGAGCGCTGCTGCCAGCCACGCCAGCATGTACGAGTCCTTATCGCCGGACTCGCCGCCGGTGAACAGCACCGAGATCGGCTGGTGGTTCTCCGGCGCCGAGAAGGCGATGATCGCGATCAGTGCGGTGGCGCCGACGGTGATGACGAGTTCCAGGCTGACGCCGATGTTGTTGACCATCGTGGCGAACCGGACGCCGTAGATGTTGATCAGCACGCAGACGAAGACGACGGCGATGGCCAGCAGGATCTGGGTGCTCTGGGTCATGCTCCAGCCGAACAGTCCGCCGAGATAGCCGGACAGGATGAAGCCGACGCCGGTCATGCCGCACACCCAGCCCATCAGCGCGATGAAGCCGGTGAACCAGGCAAGGTCCGGGCCGTTGATACGGCTGATCCATTGGTAGGAGTAACCGGCCAGCGGCAGTTTGGCGGTGAGGTCCGCGGCGATGAACGTCCACAGCGCGAACACCGCGCCTGCCAGCAGCAGCGTCCACACGAACGGTGCGCCCGCGGTGAAGTAGCCGGCGCCGAAGCCGGTGAACACCGCGGTCGTGGCGCTGATCGTCGCGAAGCCGATGGCGAACGAGGCCAGCGTGCCGACCGAGCGGTCGAGCTTCTGCGTGTAGCCGAGTTCGGCGAGCTTGGCGTCCTCGGCGTCCGGCGTCGGAGGTCGCTGTTCTGAATGAGTGGGTGATGTCATTGCGTCAGTCATGGTCGCTCCAGGTCAAACCGATGGGAAGAACACCTGAAGACAGAAAAGCGTCATCGGCCGGACACCGGAAGTTCGAGGTATTGATGTACTCATAATGACGGCTTATGAGTGGTCGGCATCGGGCGCCGCCTCGCCGAAGCTCCATTGCGACTGCACGTGCCTGACCAGCGCATCCGCCTGGGGTGAGAGCTTCTGCGGGTGCCACGCCAGCGCGGTGTAGCTGGGCGGCCGGTCCGTTATCGGCACGTAAACAATGCCCGGCCGATCATAGAACCGGGCCACCGACGAGGTGGTGAAGCTGATGCCGAGACCGCGCGCGATCGACGTCGTCTCGGCCTCGTAGGTCGCCGCCACGGCGGCGATCGCCGGCGGCCGGTTGCCGCGGGCGTCCATCGCCAGCCAGTAGTCGCGCCAGGTGCCCGCCGTCAGCGGCGCGCACACGATGGGGTCGTCGAGCAGTTCGGCGATCTCGACCTCGCGGCGGTCGGCGAGCGGGTGATCCCGCGGCAGGCACGCCATCCACGACTCGGAGTCGAGCACGAGCATCCGGTGCTCCGGCAGGTCGACCGGCGGCCGGATGATCGCCACCTCGGTGCTCCCGTCGGCCAGACCCGCTGTCGGATCGGAGAAGTCGTACTCGATGGGCTCGACGCTGACCTCGGGATAGGCCGCCTCGAAGTGGCGGACCACGCGGAACAGCAGGTCCGCGCCGGTGCCGATGAGGTACCCGACCCGCAGCACGCCCTGCCGGGTGCCCGACAGGATGACCAGGTTGTCGACAACGGCGTCGACCCCGGAGATCGCCTGCTGCACCTGCGGCAGCCACGCCGCCCCCAGGTCGGTCAGCGCCACCTCGCGGGTGCTCCTGTTGAACAGCAGGACGCCGAACTGGTGCTCGAGCTGTTTGATCGCCGTCGACAATGCGGGTTGCGTGATGAACAGGCGTTCGGCGGCGCGCCGGTAGTTCAGTTCCTCGCCGAGCACGACGAAGTACCGCAGCTGCCTCAGCGTGACGTCGGCGCTCGTGGTGGCCCCTCCTCGCGAGTGTGAACTCCACGACGAGTCTGGCACCGAAACCGTCGCCAGGTTCACACTCGCGGGCGGGCGGCGGACTACGGGTCGCGCGGCAGTCCGAGCAGCCGTTCGGCGATGATGTTCAGCTGCACCTCGGTGGTGCCGCCGTAGATGGTGGTCGCCCGGCTGCCCAGGAGGTACTCGACCCACTTGCCCGGCAGCGTCTTCGGGTCCCCGATCACGCCGTCGGTGCCGAAGGACGAGACCGCGAATTCGGCGTAACCCTGACCGGTGCGCATCGAGAGCAGCTTGGAGATCGCCGCCGAGGGCATCGCGTCGCCGCCGGCGAGGGTGAGCAGCGTCGAGCGCAGGTTGAGCAGCTTGGCGGCGTGGCCCTCGGCGATCAGCTGACCGGCACGGTGCTGCGCGATCTGGTCGAACTGCCCGTCGCGCACGAACTCCACGAAGCCCTCGAGGTTGGCCAGGAACGGCGGCTCACTGCTGCCGATCGACACCCGCTCATTGGTCAGCGTGTTGCGGCTGACCTCCCACCCGCGGTCGACCTCACCGAGCACCAGATCGTCGGGCACGAACACGTCGTCGATGAAGACGGTGTTGAACATCGCGTTGCCGGTCAGCTCGCGCAGCGGTTTGACCTCGACGCCGTCGCTCGCCATGTCGAGCAGGAAGTAGGTGATGCCATTGTGTTTCGGCGCGCTCGGATCGGTGCGCGCCAGCAGTGCGCCCCACTGCGAGTACTGCGCTCCGGTGGTCCAGATCTTCTGGCCGGTGATGCGCCACCCGCCGTCGACCTTGGTGGCCTTGGTGGTGAGGCTGGCCAGGTCCGAACCAGCGCCCGGCTCGGAGAACAGCTGGCACCAGATCATCTCGCCGCGGAAGGTCGGCGGCAGGAAGCGCTGCTTCTGCTCGTCGGTGCCGAACGCGACGATCGACGGGATCAGCCAGGCGGCGATGCCCATCTGCGGGCGCTTCACCCTCCCGGAGGCGAACTCCTGGGCGATGATGATCTGCTCGACGGGGGCGGCCGCGCGGCCCCACGGCCTCGGCAGGTGTGGTTGCACCCAGCCGCCCTCGACGATCGCGGTGATGCGCTCGCCGCGCTCCATGTCCTTGAGCGCGGCGACCTCCGAGCGGATCTCCTCGCGCAGCTTCTCGGTGTCGGGATCCAGGTCGATGTCGATGCTGCGCATGCCGGTGGCAGTCGCGGTGTCGACGACCTGCTGGGTGTAGTCGGCGGACCGGCCGAAGCTCGCCGCGAGCGCCAGCGCGCGCCGGTAGTACACGTTGGTGTCGTGTTCCCAGGTGAAGCCGATGCCGCCGTGCACCTGGATACACTCCTGCGCGCAGTGCTGACCGGCGGCGGGCGCGAGGGTGGCGGCCACCGCGGCGGCGAATTCATAACTGTTGTGGGGGTTCTCGCGGGCCTCGTCGATCGCGCGGGCGGCATCCCATACCGCGGCGGTGGCCCGCTCGGTGTCGGCGACCATCTCGGCACACTTGTGCTTGATCGCCTGGAACTGGCCGATCGGCCTGCCGAACTGCTCGCGGATCTTGGCGTAGCCGGTCGCGGTGTCGGTGGCCCACCGCGCGACGCCGACGGCTTCGGCGGACAGCAGCGTCGAGATCAGCGCGCGGGCCAGGGTGCGGCTGACGTTCGCCAGCACCCGGTCCTCGGACACCTCGACGGCATTGGCGCGCACGTCGGCGACCGGGCGCAGCGGGTCCACGCTCTGGACGGGTTCGATCTCGAGCGCCTCGGCGTCGAGAACCACCCACTCCTCGCCGCTCTCGATGGCGACGGGCAGCACCAGCACCGAGGCCTGGGCGGCCGCCGGGACGGCGCGCACCTCGCCGCGGATGACCAGGCCGTCACCGTGGCGGGTGGCGGTCAGGCCGGAGTCGATGGCGTAGGAGGCGATCACCTCGCCGGATGCCAGTCCGCTCAGCACGTCGGCCTCGGCGTCGTGCGCAGCGACGAGCGCACTGGCGATCGCCGACGGCACGAACGGCCCCGGCACCGCGCCGTAGCCGAACTCGGCGACCACGACGGCCAGCTCGAGGATCCCGAACCCCTGACCTCCGACGCCTTCGGCCAGGTGCACCCCGTGCAGGCCCTGCTCGGCGGCTGCCTTCCAGAACGGCGGCGGGTTGGGGATCGGGTTCTCGAGCGCCTCGTGCAGCACCTCCGAGGGCGCAACCCGCGCCACCAGGGACCGCACCGATTCGGCGAGGTCGGTGTGTTCGGGGGTGATCGCGATGGGCATGCCGTGCCTCCTGAGGGCCGTCCCTATTAACCGGTCGGTTGGGGGCCAGGTTACCCCGCCTGGTTCACCACGTTCACCAGGTCCCGGCCGTCAATCAGGCGACGGCAGTTCTCGCCTCCCTCGGCCAGGTAGCGGCGCATGGTGTCCGCGGTGTACCAGGCCACGTGCGGGGTCACGACCACGTTCGGCAGGCTGAACAGCGGATGGTCCGGGGGTGCGGGCTCCTCGCCGAACACGTCGAGTCCCGCCGCCGCCAGTCGGCCGGAGCGCAGCGCATCCGCTAGGGCCTCCTCGTCGACGATCGGGCCGCGCGAGGTGTTGACGAGCACCGCGTCGGGCCGCATGCGGGCCAGAGCCGCCCGGTCGAGCAGTCCGGCGGTGCCCGGCGTGAGCGGAAGATGCAGCGAGACGATGTCGCTGGCGGCCAGCAGGTCGGGCAGCGCCCGCCAGCCCGGACGTCCGTCGTCGCGAGTGCTGGTGTGCAGCACGGTCGCACCCATCGCGCTGACGATCGTCGCCACCCGCTGCGCGACATTGCCGTAGCCGACCAGCCCGACGGTCCCGCCGCCGATGTCGCGGACGGTCTCGCCGAGACGGGGATCCGTCGGCCAGCCCTCGCCGGCGCGGGTGGCGCGGTCGAGCTCGGGAAGCCGACGAAGCGCGGCGAGCATGAGCAGGACGGTGCCCTCGGCCACCGAAGGGGCGTTCGCGCCGGGCATGTTGGCGACCGCGATGCCGCGTTCGGACGCCGCACCGACGTCGATGGTGTTGACCCCGGCGCCGAGTTTGTGGATCAGCCTGCAGCGGGTGGCCCGCCGGACATCGTCTCCTGACAGCGGACGCAGCACATGCCAGATCACCTCGGCGTCGGGCAGCTCCCGGTGCAGCGTGGCGTCGTCGTCCTCGGCGCAGAACCGTACGTCGAGCCAGTCGGACTCGGCGGCCAGCAGATCGAGCACCTTGCCCCCGGGGGTGAAGTGCGCCAGCACCCTCAGCGCCAACGCTTACCGATCCACTTCGCGACGAGATCGGCCAGCTCGCTTCGCGCGCCCGGTGTGGTGAAGTAGTGGTCGGAGTCGATGGAGCGCATCGTCTTGTCCTCACTCGCCAGCGCGCCGCAGATGCGCTGGGCATCGGACGGGAACACGCCGGTGTCCTGCTCGGCGTTGATGATCAGGGCGGGGCAGGTGATGCGCGCGAGGTGCGGCTCTGCACGCGTCTGGGAGTGCCGCAAGCTCCACATACTGATCCAGTTGCGCAATGTGCATGCCGAGGCGACGCCGTGCGCCGAGCGGTTGGCCTTCGCCGGCGGTCCGACGTAACACATGTTCGGTGGGCGCCTGTTGGCATCGAGGGTGGGATCCACCATGCGCGGATCCGCCCAGGTGCGCATCACGTTGAACGGGCGGTCGGAGAAACCGGCGGCCTGCACCCGTTTCAGTTCATTCTCGGCCCAGTCGGTGATCGCCTCGTTGCGTGCGACCTGCGCCGCCCGGTAGCGCTTCACGAACTCGGCCGAGTAGGGCGGCCCGTTGCCCATGTCGAACAGGTCGAGATCGGGATCGGTTGACACCGGGTCGTTCTCGTCGGTCACGGCGGCGTCCATCCAGGCGGTGAGCACGTCGGGCCTGCCGGGATGTGCCGCGCTGGCGATGTAGCCGTCGGCGGGCGGCAGGTCCATGAAGCCGGCCGCGGGGCGCATACCGTCCAGCGGCGTGATGTGGCGGTCCAGCGCCTGCGCCTGGTATGCGGCCATCAGTGAGCCGCCGCCTGAGTTTCCGAGCAGCACAACCGTTTCGATGTTCTGCACCTCGCGCAGATATCGGACGCCGACGCCGACGTCGACCAGTGCGTGGTCGAGCAGGAAACTGCTCTCGAAGCCGCGGAACCGGGTGTTCCAGCCGAGGAAGCCGATGCCGCGGGTGGCCATGTACTCCGCGAGGTAGTGCTCGGAGAAGTCGATCTGGTAGTGGGCGGCGATCATCGCCACCTTGGGCTTGCGGCCCACCCCCCGGTAGTAGATGCCCTGGCACGGGTGCCCGCCCGAACCGGCCCGTCGCGCAGTGGGCGAGTCGAGCCCCACGAATTCGCGGGTGACCCCCGGTGTGCCTGCTGTCCTCGTCATGTTCCCCCAGCCCCCCGGCCGTAGATCGTCCGACAGAAGATGTCGGCGGGGGTCGGGACGCACGCGTCGTCGTCGTCGACGAGCCGCGCGGCCCTGCCCCCCGTCCATCGTGTGTAGCAGAAGTGGTCAAGCATCGACAGCACCGCCACGGGACATCGGCAGTTGACGCATCTCGGAACGGCATTCGGCGACATCGAGGTCGACTGAGGACACCCTGGCCCGGTGGGTGAGTGCCGCACGCGCAGAAGAGCCAGCGGCCGCACGGGTATGCCGGCGGCGGGCGTGGCGGGGCGCGGTCGTCACAGCCGGTGAACCCCTCTCCGGGCATTGAGCGGGTCTGAAACCGATGTTAGATTCAGTTCTGCCGCTTGACCGGTTTTTCGCCATAACCACAGGAGCCGAGCATGATCAAGCCGCACAATCCGAACCCTGAGTTCGAGCTCGGCGGCATCAACCATGTGGCACTGGTTTGTTCGGACATGGCGAAGACCGTCGACTTCTACAGCAACGTGCTGGGGATGCCGCTGATCAAGTCGCTCGACCTGCCGGGTGGCGTCGGCCAGCACTTCTTCTTCGACGCCGGAAACGGTGACTGCGTCGCGTTCTTCTGGTTCCGCGACGCGCCTGACGGGGTGCCGGGGGTGTCCTCGCCCGCGGCGATCCCGGGCATCGGCGAGATCGTCAGTGCCACCGGCTCGATGAACCACCTCGCCTTCCATGTGCCCGCCGAGAAGTTCGACGAGTACCGCCGGAAATTGAAGGAGAAGGGCGTCCGCGTCGGGCCCATCCTCAATCACGACGAGAGCGAGATGCAGGTGTCGGCCACGGTCCATCCGGGCGTCTACGTGCGATCGTTCTACTTCTTCGATCCCGATGGCGTCACGCTCGAATTCGCCTGTTGGACACGAGAATTCACTGACGAGGAAGCGCAGACTCCGCCGAAGACACAGGCTGACCGAACCCTCAGTCGCGGAACAGCCGCGGTTCGCTGAGGTCGTCGATGATCGCGGTCAGCTGGTCGACGAGCTGATCCGGAGCCAGTGCCAGTTCGCCGTCCAGCCAGGCGCTGATGGTCTGCCCGACGCCGCCGACGACGAAATGTGCTGTCGCCTTGATGCGTTCGTTCTCGTCGCGGCGCAGCGCGGCACTGACGTGCCGGCCGGACAGCATTGCGAACAGGGCCCCTGATTCCGCACGCTTGCGCACCACCACGGCGTTGGACAGCTGCGAATTGAACAGCAGGCGGCCGATGCGGGCGTCGCCGTCGACCGTGCGCACGATCTCGGCCATCACCGCCCGCGTCTGGTCCTTCGGCGCCGCGGCCGCCGCGGCCTGGGTGGTGGCCGCGATGTCGGCGATCACCCAGTCGAACACCGCACCGACGAAGTCGTCCTTGTCGGTGAAGCCCTCGTAGAAGTACCGAACGCCGACACCGGCCTCCCGGCAGATCGCCCGCACCGTCAGGTCCGCCAGGTCGTCTCCGGCGGAGCCGAGCAGGGCGAGGCCGGCCTCGAGGAACCGGCGCCTGCGCTGGGCCAGCCGCTCGGGCGCCTCGACGCCGCGGTACGGCCGGACCTGTGCCATCCGCCCATCTTGACACCCGTCAGCGACGCAGGGCAATATCAGGAAACATTCGTTATCACTTTTATCGACGAGGAGTGCCCGATGACGGTCACCGAGCCGGTCCCGCACGTCGAGCGCGCGGTCAGCGAGCCGGCACGGCCGCGACCCGCTGCGCGCC
>NZ_JAUMSQ010000209.1:0-11037 GCF_030519285.1 Mycolicibacterium arseniciresistens | reverse complement strand
CTGCCGGGCCAGCAGCAACGCCATCGCGCGCCGCCAGTCCGGGTCACCGTGTGCGTCGCGGGTCCACGCCGCCTCCGGGATGCCGGCGTGCGCCGCCGCCAGCGACTCCGGGTCGGGCACGCCGTCGAACCGGAACACGTAAGGGCGCACGGTGGCGGCGGTGACCGACAGCACGAACCCGCCGCCGTCGGCTCGGGTGTCGCGGCGGCCGATCACCACCACGCCCGAGCGGCCGAGCGGCGCCGGTGCGAGTTTGCGGAAGGCGGTGCGGGCGCGCAGCGCCGTGGCGGGCAGGTGCACCGACCTCAGCACCTCGCCGACCGCCAGGGCGGTGCTGCCGGCACCGGTCACCAGCTCACTGACGGGGCGCCGGTAGTCGTGACCGTCGGCGCGCCACACCGTCGCGACCCCGTCCAGCGCGGTGGCCAGCGAGATCATCGCCCCGGCGGGCAGGCCGAGGCAGATGTTGCCGCCCACCGTGGCCGCGCTCCAGATCTTGAACGACGCCAGCAGCGCGGTACAGCACTGGTGCAGCAGCGGCGCCGCCGACCAGTCCGGCCGGTCCGCCGCCAGCCGTGCGCCCAGCCCCGACACCTCGGCGACCGTGCACGTCGCCGCGAGCTCGACACCGTTGCCGCTCACGGTGATCGACGGCCAGCCCAGCGCCGTCACGTCGACCAGGCGGTGCAACTGGGGCTGCGGCTCGGAGAACAACCAGGTGCCGCCGGCCAGCACCGCGTCGCCGAGGCCGAGCGGCCACAGCTGATCGCGGGCGGTGGGGAGGTCGACGACCCCGACGGTGTTCAGGTCCACTCATCGACGGTAGTCACGCGCCACACGGTCCGCATGGCGACCGGGCAACTGGTGTGTATCCACAAAACGATGCGCTTTCTGGCTTTCGGAACGAAAATCAGGGCCCGCGCCGAGCGATAATCTGCAGGTCATGACCGATCAGCTGGCCGACGGCGACGGGAGGTTGGCACCTCTCGAGCACGCCTTCGCCAGCGGGCAGTCGCAGCGGGTCGGTTGGTTCCGGTTCTACTTCGACGACGAACGCTGGGAGTGGTCACCCCAGGTCGAGCGGATGCACGGCTACGAGCCCGGCACCGCCGAGCCGACCACCGCACTGGTGTTGTCGCACAAGCATCCCGACGACTACCGGGAGGTTGCGGCCACCCTCGACGAGATCCGGCGGACGGCAGGCGCATTCAGTACGCG
This sequence comes from Mycolicibacterium arseniciresistens, assembly GCF_030519285.1. Lineage (NCBI taxonomy): Bacteria > Bacillati > Actinomycetota > Actinomycetes > Mycobacteriales > Mycobacteriaceae > Mycobacterium > Mycolicibacterium arseniciresistens. The sequence goes on along the minus strand of NZ_JAUMSQ010000209.1, from coordinate 9,819 downwards.
GCATCGCATCATCGACACGCACGGAGAGGTGCACCATGTCGTGGTGGTGGGCGACCACCTGCACGGCGAGTTCGGCGCGGTGATCGGCACGCACGGCTTCTACGTCGACGTCACCCCGTCGCACAACGAGGGCATCACCGAGGCGGTGGCGGAGATCGCCGAGGCCCGCGGCGCGATCGAACAGACCAAGGGCATGCTCATGGTGGTCTACCGGATCACCGCCGCTTCGGCGTTCGAGCTGCTGAAGTGGCGTTCCCAGGAGACCAACGTCAAGCTGCGGACACTGTCGGAGCAGATCGCCGAGGACTTCCTCACGCTGCAGTACGACGAGACGCTGCCGGCGCGCGCCGAATACGACCGGTTGTTGCTGACAGCACACCTGCGCGTCCCGTCCTGAGGTTTATCCCGGCGCTGGTCAGGGAATATCCCCGGCGTGTTCCAGAACCCCAACCAGCTGCGTTCCGCCGACGCCGGCGTCCGTGATGCCCTGCGCTTCGCGCTCGTCGTCGCGGTGGTTGCAGCGGGGTTCCTGGCCGTCGCCGCCGTCTGGGTGAGTACCTGCAGCGGTTCGGTCGCCGACGCCCTGGCCTGCGGAGCGCCGCAACGCACCATGCTCGCCATGGGTGCACCGGCCATCCTGCTGCTCGGCGGGCTGCGCGCCTTCGTGCGCACCTACCAGAGCTGGCGGCGCAACGAGGCGTCGTGGGCCTGGCAGGGCGCCGGATGGATCCTGCTCACGCTGATGCTGCTGGCGCTCACCACCAGCATGCCGGCGCTGGCCGGACAGGTGTTCGGCTGATGAAACGGCACGCCACCTCGTGTGCCGCCATCGCATTCTGAAGAAGGAGTCACCATGAAGAGCCCCGAAGACCCCGTCGACCACGCCCGCACCACCCGTCCGCATGCCGGCGAGACGATGAAGGACACCAAGAACCTGCCGGCCCTGATTTTGCTCGGCATCGCGATGGCCGCGTTCGTCGGCGCGCTGGCCGCGCACGCCAGCGGTCACGCCGACGTGGGCGTGATCCTTGGCTCCATCTCGGCGGTGGTGTTCATCGTCTCCGGCGTCTGGTTCCTCGTCGAGCACCGCCGGGTGCGGGGGATGGAGGAGCGCTGGCACGCCGAGCACCCCGACACCTCGCGGCAGACCCCGAGCAGCTAGCCCCGCTCGACCAGGCACGCAAAAGAGGCCCAGCCGATCGGCTGGGCCTCTTTCGTGTGTCGTTCTACTGCTCGGACTTCTGCCGCTCTTCGGCGGTCTTGGCGCCTGCGCGGGCCGCCTCTGCTTCGGCTTCCTTCTTCGCGGCGTCCTGCTGAGCGTCCGCCTTGTCCTGCTGGGCCTTGCCCTCGCGGACCATGTCGTCGCGTCCGGTGACGGTGCCGACCGTTTCCTTGGCCTTGCCCTTCACGTCCTCGACGACGCCCTTGATGCCTTCTTCGGGACCACTGTTCTTCTCGGTCATACTCACCTTCCAACTTGATCGTGAGTGTTCACGACGGGGCACGTCCCCACGGACGCAGTGTTCCCGAGGACCGCTCCGGGTAAACCCTTGGCGCGCCTGCTCCCGGCGCGCCAGGGTCCGGATCGCTCCGTCAGCCGGGCAGCGTCTCGCCACCGATCGGTGCCAGCACCTCACCGCTGTAGTACGACGACATCGTGCCCGAGGCGAAGAACACGTAGGACGGCGCGATCTCGTCGGGCTGGGCCGCACGCCCGAAAGGTGTCTGCTCGCCGAAGGATTCGGTCTTCTCGGCATCCATCGTGGCCGGGATCAACGGTGTCCACACCGGACCGGGCGCCACGCAGTTGACCCGAATCCGCCGGTCTGCCAAGGATTGTGCGAGCGAGTAGGTGAGCGCGAGGATCGCGCCCTTGGTGGCCGAGTAGTCGATCAGCGTCTTGTTGCCGCGCAGGCCGTTGATCGATCCGGTGTTGATGACGGCCCCACCGTCGGGCAGGTGCGCCAGCGCCGCCTTGGTCACCCGGAAGTAGCTGTCGATGTTGACCGAGAACGTCCGCCGCCACTGCTCGTCGCTGATGTCGGTGAAGTCCTCGGTCGGGTTCTGGTAGGCGACGTTGTTCACCAGGATGTCCAGTCCGCCGAGTTCCTCGACGGTGCGCGCCACCACATCTCGGCAGTGCTGTGCGTCGCCGAGATCGCCGGGCAGTAGCACGCTGCGCCGGCCCGCCGCCTCCACCAGCGACCCGGTGTGCCGGGCGTCGTCGTCCTCGTCGAGATAGGCGATGGCGACGTCCGCGCCTTCCTTGGCGAACGCCGCGGCGACGGCGCGACCGATGCCGGAGTCGCCGCCGGTGATCAGTGCGCGCCTACCGGCGAGCAGGTCACGGCCGACGTATTCGCGCATCTCGTCGCGCGGCGCCCGGTCCATGTCGGCGGTGTGGCCGGGATAGGCGATGACGCCCTCGGGTTCAGTCACGTGCCTCGTCTCCTCGCGTCGTGGCATGCATGTCCGCGCCCACCGGGTATCCGTCTCCGGCCGGTCGAAACGGCCGGCCGCGCCTATGAAATCCACTTTGCGAACGGTCCCCGGTCGCTTTGCGAAATCTCTAACGTTCGACGTTTATGGCCCTCTGGGCTCGGATAACCGTCGCCGCATGACCGACCGTGCGCGTGTGCTGCTCGTCTGGCACGTACACGGATCGTGGACCCAATCGCTGGTGGCCGGGCCGCACCGCTATCTGATACCCGTCAGCCCCGCGAAGGACGCCGACGGCAAGGGCCTGCGATGAGAATCGCGATGGTTTCCGAACATGCCAGCCCGCTGGCCGCACTCGGCGGCGTGGATGCAGGCGGTCAGAACGTCCACGTCGCGGCGTTGTCGGCAGCGCTGTGCCGCCGCGGTCACGAGGTGACCGTGTACACCCGTCGCGACGACCCGCACCTGCCCGAACGGATAGAGACGCCTCAGGGCTACACCATCGTGCACGTCCCCGCCGGTCCGCCGGAGCGGCTGCACAAGGACGAGCTGCTGGCCCACATGGGTCCCTTCGCGCAATACCTCGACGAGGAGTGGTCGACCGACCGGCCCGACGTCGCGCATGCCCACTTCTGGATGTCCGGCATCGCGACCCAGCTCGCCGCCCGCCACCTCGACCTGCCCGCCGTGCAGACCTTCCACGGGCTCGGGGTGGTCAAGCGCAGGCACCAGGGTGTCCAGGACACCAGCCCGCAGGACCGGCTCAAGCTCGAGGCGATGGTCGCGCGCACCGCCACCTGGGTGGCCGCCACCTGCACCGACGAGGTGTTCGAGCTGATGAGGCTCGGCCGGGCGCGATCGCGGATCTCGGTGGTGCCCTGCGGCGTCGATCTCGACCTGTTCACCCCGGAGGGTCCGCGCGCCGAGAAGGGCGCCAGGCACCGCATCGTCAGCGTCGGCAGGTTCGTGCCGCGCAAGGGTTTCGACGTGGTGGTGCGCGCGCTGCCGGCGATCGCGGACACCGAACTGGTGGTCGCCGGCGGCCCGGATGTGTCGGGCCTCGACGCCGACCCCGAGGTTCGTCGACTGCGTGCGCTCGCCGTCGAGCTCGGGGTCGCCGACCGGGTGCACTTCCACGGCGCGGTGGCACGCGAGGACATGCCCGCCCTGCTGCGGTCGGCCGACGTGGTGGCGTGCACACCGTGGTACGAGCCGTTCGGCATCGTGCCGCTCGAGGCGATGGCCTGCGGGATCCCAGTGGTGGCCTCGGCGGTGGGCGGCATGCTCGACACGATCGTCCACGACGTCACCGGCCGGCTGGTGCAGCCCAAGCGGCCCGGCGAGGTGGCCGACGCGGTCAATCACCTTCTGCACGACGACTTCCTGCGGCAGAGTTTCGGCGCGGCAGGCCGCGACCGGGCCAGGGCGCGCTACTCCTGGGACCGCATCGCCGGCGACACCGCGCGCATCTACGACCGGCTCGTCCCGGCGCCTGCGATGCCGGTCTCCGTTCCGACCACCTCGAGCATGTCGTCCGGATGACCGCGTCAGCCGCCCTCCAGGACCGCCAGCGCCTCCTCGACGAGGTCGGGCAGCGGCCGGCGCCGCTGCAGCACGGCGCGCAGGCGGCGTTTGCAAGACCGAACCGGGGGTGACTTCGCATGATGCGTGAACTGAAGAGGGTGGTGGTGCTCGGCGGAGTCGGGTTCGTCGGCGGCCATCTCTGCGAGCGCCTGCTGTCCGAGGGAACCGAGGTGATCTGCGTCGACGACCTGTCGACCAGCGCGCACGACGCGGAGAAGCTGTTCCGGGACCGGCCGGGGTACCGGTTCGTCCGTGCGGACATCAACGAGCCGCTGACCGCGGTGGATCCCGAGGTCGACACGGTGTTCCATCTCGCCTCCCCGGCGTCGCCAGCGGACTACCTGCGGCTGCCCGTGCACACGTTGCGCACCGGCGCGACGGGCACGGCGAACGCGCTCGACCTCGCGGAGCGGTGCGGCGCCCGGCTGGTGCTCGCATCGGCCAGCGAGGTCTACGGCGACCCATTGGAACACCCGCAGGTCGAAACCTATTGGGGGAACGTCAATCCCATCGGGCCGCGCAGCGTGTACGACGAGGCGAAGCGGTACGCCGAGGCGCTCGCGTTCGCCTACCACCGGGAACGCGGATCCGATGTCGGGGTGGCACGCATCTTCAACACCTACGGACCGCGGATGCGTCCGGACGACGGCCGGATGGTGCCCACGTTCTGCCGTCAGGCGCTGGCCGGCGAACCGATCACCGTCACCGGCAGCGGCGCACAGACCCGCTCGCTGTGCTACGTGGACGACACCGTGGCCGGACTGATCGCGCTGGCCCGCTCGAACCATGCCGGCCCCTTCAACATCGGCAATTCCCACGAACTGTCGGTGCTGCACATCGCCGAACTGATCCGCGACCTCGCCGCTGACGAGTCGCAGATCCACTTCCTGCCCGCCGTCGAGGACGACCCGCAGCGCCGCTGCCCCGACATTAGCGCGGCCCGGGACATGCTGGGCTGGCAGCCGGAGGTCGGCTACCGCGACGGCCTGGCCCGCACCATCGACTGGTTCCGCCGCCAGAAATTCGATGCCGTCGACGGATCCGTCGTCCTGCGATCGGGTTCGAGAATCTAGGGAGCTCGCGTGCGTATCCTTGGAGTCAACGCGGTGTTCCACGACCCCGGCGCCGCGGGCTACTGACTTCTGGCGACCTTGCGGATCATCTTCGCGGTCGCGCGCTCGATGATGGCCTGCTTCTCGTCGGCTCGGCGGGTGCGGTCGGCGCGCCGCACGGCGGGCGCGATGGTGGTGCCGCCCTCGTAGGCCTTCAGCACCCGCGGGTCGACGTAGGACGCCCGCGCCACCGCCGGGGTGTTGCCCAGTTCCTCCGAAACCTCCTTCATCACCGCCGATTCCACCCGTTTGATCACCTTCTCGTTGACGGGTGGGTCGGCGTCGACGAAGGCCGCCGCCGCCAGCACGGTGCCGTGCCAGGTCCGCAGGTCCTTCACGCTGAACTCGGCGCCGACCAGTTCCTTGAACCGGGCGTTGAGGTCGTCGGCGTGGATGTCGCGCCAGCCCGCAGTGTTCCGGCACACCAGCAGCCGATCGGTGCGCTCCGGCCTGCGCATCAGCGCGCGCACCGAACGCACCACCTCGGGGTCGTCGATCACCCGCGTCCGGCGCACTCCGCTCTTGGCGGGGAAGTCGAACGCGACCGCGTCCCGCTGCACGGTGACGTGCTCGCACAGCAGGGTGGCGATGCCGAACGAGTTGTTCTCCAAGGCGTACTGCTCACCACCGGCGCGGAAGTATCCGAGGTCGAGCAGGTGCAGGGCCAGCGCCAGCACCCGGTCGCGCTCGAGGCCGCGGCCCCGCAGGTCGGCCGCGATCTGGCGGCGCATGTCCGGCAGCCCCTTGGACATCTCCAGCACCCGGTCGAACTTCTCCTCGTTGCGCTCCTCCTGCCACTGCTGGTGGTAGAGGTACTGCTTGCGCCCCGCCACGTCGACCCCGAGCGCCTGGATGTGGCCGTTCGCGTGCGGTGAGATCCACACCTTCTTCCACGCCGGCGGGATGACGAGGTCGTTGATGCGTTCGAGCGTCTTCTTGTCGGTGATCGGCCGGCCCTCGTTGTCGGTGTAGGAGAAGCCCTTGCCCCGGCGGACCCGGCGCAGTCCGGGGCCGGTGACTACGCTGCGGCGAAGACGCATGTGGGGTTCCTGTGTTTGGCGCCGGCCGACGCCGGGGTACTGGACGTGGACCATGGTGAGGACAGGGACGGCGCACAGAGTGTCGGTGTCATCGCAAGTCCCGGACGGCGGCTGGCATGCGTTGCAGTTACCCGGTCGAATCACCGGTCACACGTGTGTTTTCGCGGGATCCCGGGCCGCCGGTGGTTAGCTGGGATTCGTCCTGGGGTAGTCTCGCTTCGATGTTGCCGGGAGGTCAGATGGTGGATTCGGACATTCCAGACGACGGGCACCTCAGCGCCGACCGGTCGGTCGAACTGCGGGTGGCCGCCAAGCTGGAGAATCTGGCCGTGCTGCGCACCCTGGTCGCCGCGGTCGGCACGTTCGAGGACCTCGACTTCGACGCCGTCGCCGACCTGCGCCTCGCGGTCGACGAGGCGTGTACCCGGCTGATCCGCTCCGCGGTGCCCGACTCGACGCTGGTGGTCGCCGTCCACCCGCGCGACACCGAGGTCGTCGTCGACGCCTCCACCACGTGTCAGACCACCGACGTGCTCGCCCAGGGCAGTTTCAGCTGGCACGTGCTCAGCTCGCTGACCGACGACGTGCAGACATTCCAGCAGAACGGTAATGAAGCGGCGGACGGACAGATCTTCGGGATCTCGATGACCACGAGGAGAGCGAGCTCACTGCGGTGACTCGATCCTCGTCGAAGGGTTCGTCGTCTCGATCGAACTCTGAATACGCGGATGTGGCAGCGATGTTCCGCGAACTCCAGGGGCTGCCGGAGGGTTCCGCGCAGTTCCAGCGGCATCGAGACCGCATCGTGGAACGATGCCTGCCACTTGCCGACCACATCGCCCGCCGGTTCGACGGCCGTGGCGAGCCGCGCGACGACCTGGTCCAGGTGGCCCGGGTGGGCCTGGTGAACGCGGTCATCCGGTTCGACGTCGACGCCGGATCGGACTTCGTGTCGTTCGCCGTGCCGACCATCATGGGCGAGGTGCGCAGGCACTTCCGCGACAACAGCTGGTCGGTGAAGGTGCCCCGGCGGCTCAAGGAACTGCATCTGCGGCTCGGCGCCGCCACCGCGGAGCTGTCCCAGCGGCTCGGCCGCGCGCCGACCGCGTCAGAACTGGCCGAGGAACTCGGAATGGACCGCGACGAAGTGGTCGAGGGTCTCGTCGCGGGCAGTTCCTACAACACCCTGTCCATCGACAGCGGCGGCAACAGCGGCAACGAGGATGCACCGGCGATCGCCGACACGCTCGGCGACGTCGACCTGGGTCTCGATCAGATCGAGAACCGGGAGGCGCTGCGGCCGCTGCTGGCAGCGCTGCCGGAGCGCGAACGAACCGTGCTGCTGCTGCGGTTCTTCGAGTCCCTCACCCAGACTCAGATCGCCGAACGGGTCGGCATCTCACAGATGCACGTGTCGCGACTGCTCGCGAAGTCGCTAACGCGGCTCCGCGACCAACTGCAGTAGCCGGGGCGTTTCGCCCCGCATCCAGGCCAGCGCGGAGTCGACGTCGGCGCACAGTGGGAACATCGCGTCCGGGTCGCAGATCCGCAGCAGGCGCAGCACGGCAGGTCCGGGCACCATCAGCCAATCGGCGCGGGCGCTAGCGCACCGCACGTTGAACGTATGGAGTGCCGAAAACGCTGCGGTGCCGAAGAACTCGACACCCGACAGGTCCAGCACCAGCCGCGAAGCCCGGTCGGAGTGCTGCAGTGCCCAGTCGACGAAGTCGTTCGAGTTGGCGGCGTCGAGGTCACCGCGGGCGGTGATCAGGACACAGTTGGGCTCCGGCCACCGGGTGCCGAAGGTGGCGCCGTGACCGGTGTGCTCGTCCGCCCGGTCCGCATCCGGCGGCGACGTGGGTGACGACGAAGAAGAAAGTGATGATGACATTGTGACTCCCGTGGATGGGTGTGCGCGGTTCGCGCTGAGTCACGTCACTTGTTCAGGCCCTGCGTCCTCAAAGCCTTCAGCGTCACGGTCGAGGTTCGGCCGCGCCGATGACGTATCCAGCTGGCTGTGAACTCAACCTGTTCTGACCCTACGCCGGTACTCGCGCCTTGGACAATCGATTCACCGAATGCTCAGCGATGTCCCAGCAGCTCCGCGGTTCAGCTCAGCCAGCCGCGCTGCGGATCCCAGGCGGGCCCGGCGGGCGGTGCGTCGGCACGGGTCACCGTGGCCTGGATCAACCCGTAGGGCCGGTCGTCGGCGTGGAACACCTCGTTGTCGTTGGTCAGGCCGAACAGCGACAGGTCGTAGGCGAAATGGTGCTTGTTGGGGGCGGACATGCGCACTTCGACGATCTCGGGATGGTGTTCGAGAACCGCACGGCCCATCTCGTAGAGCGTCTGCTGCAGCGCCAGCGACCGGACGGTGGCGAACTGGGTCAGCAGGTGGGACTTCACGCCGGCATAGACGGCGTCCCAGTCGATTCCGGCCGCCCCCGCGAACCGCCACTGTGCGACCAGCGAGGTGGCCATCACGCGGTCGTGGGTGGGCTCCAGCACGGTGTACTGGTCGGTGAGGAACCCGGCGAACTCCGACCCCGTCGACTTGAGCAGGACGAGGTCCTTGAGGCCGCCGACCACCCACTCGCCGGCCCGGTCGCCGTCGCCGGAGACCGTTATCGCGGCCGTGCGGACCTCCTCGCCGGCTCGCACCCAGGTGTGGTCGTGCTCGCGGCCGTCGACCGTCACCCGCCGCCACGCGTACTGCTCGATCTCGATGCGGGCGCCCGTGACCGGGGCGATCTCGGCCACGAAGTGGCGCGCCAGGTCCAGTCCGTAGTCCTCGATCGAGGTGATGCCCTTCTCCTTGGCGAACGCGTAGACGGTCTGCTTCTGGGTGTCGGTCGGCAGCACGTCGGACTGGTCGCCGATCAGATGTGCGGCGCTGAAGTCCCCCCGCAGGCAGGTCGAGACGTTGACGTCGTGGATCTCGTGGCGCGGGGTGTCGCGGTAGATGCGCACGACCCGGTTCTCGGCCTTGCCGTACTGGTTGTCGCCCAGGATGATGCCGGACACGGCTCAACTCCCTCGATAGGTCGAATAGGCGTAGGGGGACAGCAGCACCGGCACGTGATACCTGGCCGCGGCGTCGGTGACCTCGAAGGCCACCACGATCTCGGGGTAGAAGCCGGTCACCTGTGCGGCCGCGAAATACGTTGCGGTGTCGAAGCGCAACCGGTAGACCCCCGCCTCGAGGCGATCGGCGAGGCCGGCGATGCGGCCGTCGTCGTCGGTGGTCTGCGACGCGAGCACTGCGCCGCCGGCGTCGGTGAGGGTGACCGGCACGCCTGTCGCGGGCCTGCCGGTGGTCGCATCGAGGACATGGGTGGACAGGCTCATGGGCTCACCTTTGCACGCCGACGAGCCGCCGAAGCCTCAGCCGGTTGATCTCGGCCAGCTCCTTGCGCAGCACCCGCCGCTCCGTGGCCGCGTCGTTGGTCAACCGGTCGGTGAGCACCGCCAGCAGGTCCTCGGCCGACCGCCCGCTCGCACACACCAGGTACACATGCCCGAACCGGAGTTCGTATGCCTGGTTCTTCGCGGCGAGCTCCGCGCGCACATCGTCACCCGCGGCCAGCACGCCGGCCTGCTCGCGCGCCGACGCGGCGTTGTCCGCCCGGCCGCCGATGCGGGGA
>NZ_JAUMSQ010000208.1:0-13802 GCF_030519285.1 Mycolicibacterium arseniciresistens | reverse complement strand
CGCCGCCACCCATCGCGCCGCCGCCCATCGCTCCACCGCCGATGGGTGGACCCGCCGGGCTCGGCGGACCTGCCGGCATCCCCGGCACGGGCGGTCCCGGCGGCATACCCGGCATGGGCGGACCCGGAGGCATCCCCGGCATGGGCGGCATTGGCGGACCTGCCGGAATCGGCCACATCGGCATGCCCGGTGGCATGGGTGGCGGCATGGGTATGGGCGGCCTCGGCCACATCGGCATGGGCGGCGGTATCCACACCGGCGGCTTCGGCGGCGGGATGGGTATGGGCATGGGCGGGCCGGGCCACATTTAGGCAGGCCCCGTCAGCGGACCGCCATTCCGAACAGCAGCATGTCCTGCGGTTCGTCAGAGAGGTTGGGCAGCAACGCATACCGCGCCAGCCTGCCCTCGAACGCCAGGCCGCTGTTGCGCAGCACGGCCGCCGAGGCGGCGTTGTCGGGGTGGCAGCACGCCGCGACGCGGTAGATCCGGTCGTCCGTCCGGATCGCCTCCAGCAGCACCGCCACCACTTCCGACACGATCCCGCGGCCCCACCACTGTCGGCCGAGGCAATACCCGAGCTCGACGGCGTGCCCGGACAGACGCGTCGTGCCGCACACGCCGACGATCTCGCCGGACTCGCGCCACTCGATGAGCCGGGGCGTGTGGTCGCCGACGTTGTAGAACTCGGTGATCACCCGGCGGGTCTCGGCCACGTCGGTGTGCGGTCGCCAGGACAGGTACCGCGTCACCTCGGGGTCCTTTGCAAACCCGTGAAACACGGCCTCCGCGTCCTCGATCCTCGGCGCCCTCAGCCGCACCCGCGGCCCGGTGAGGACGGGGACCTCTGCGATCGCGTCATCCGGCATGGTGCCATCGTGCATCCTTGCCCCCGCGCCGCTGCACTGCTTGACTGAGGTGACATGGCAATCACGTTCAACCACACCATCGTCGCCGCCCGGGACCGCCAGGAATCGGCGGCGTTCCTCACCGAACTGTTCGGCCTTCCCGATGCGCAGGAGTTCGGGCCGTTCCTCGCCGTCACGCTCAACCACGGCGTGAGCCTCGACTACGCGCAGGTCCCACCCGACACCGAGATCCACCCGCAGCACTACGCATTCCTGGTGTCCGAGGACGAGTTCGACGCGATCTACGGCCGCATCCGGGAGCGGAACATGCCGCACTGGGCCGACCCGCACGGATCCCACCCCGGTGAGATCAATCATCACGACGGGGGTCGCGGGGTCTACTTCCAGGACCCGTCCGGCCACTACCTGGAGATCATCACCCGCCCATACGGATCGGGCAGTTGACCGCGCGCCCGCCCTGCCGGGTGATCCAGTGGGCCACCGGGGCGGTCGGCAACGAGGTCCTCGCCGCCACTCTGGACCGACCCGACCTCGAACTGGTCGGTGTCCGGGTCTACTCCGCGGACAAGGACGGCGCGGACGCCGGCACCCTGATCGGTCGCGCCCCGGTCGGCGTCACCGCCACCACCGACGTCGCGGCGATCATCGCCCTCGACGCCGACTGCGTGATCTACACACCGCGCATCGTCGACCTCGACGACGTGTGCGCGCTGCTCGCCAGTGGCAAGAACGTGGTGACCACCGCCTTCCTGTTCCACCCCGACCGGATGCCTGCCGCCGACCGCGACCGTCTGCTCGGCGCGTGCAGACAGGGTGCCAGCAGCGTGCACGGCAGCGGGATCAACCCCGGAAACCTCTCGGGCGCATTGCCGCTCGCGCTGTCGGGCATGTGTCGCACCATCGAGCGGATCACGCTGCAGGAGCGGGCCGACTGGTCGGTCTACGACAGCACGGCCATCACGTTCGACAACATGTGCTTCGGCCGCCCGGTCGACGAGATCAGCCCCACCGCAACCGATTTCCTCGCCTTCAACAGCGGCATCTTCACCGAGCAGGTGTGGCTGCTCGCCGACGCGCTGCACGCCGGCATCGACGAGGTGACGGCCACGGTCGAGGCCGTCGCCGCTGTCGAGGATCACCAGATCTTCGACCACCTGCTCCGTGCCGGCACCACCGCCGGCCAGCGTTGGAACTGGGTGGGCCGCCGCGACGGCCGGCCGCTTGTCGAGATCGAGACGCTCTGGACGGTCGGCAACGAGTACCCGTCGCACTGGCCGACGCCGCAGCACGGCTGGACGCTGACCATCGAGGGCGACCCGTCCATGCGCACCCACTTCATCTCGCTCGCCAGCTTCAGCCGCACCGCCACCATGGCCGAGCACGTGAACGCCGCCAACATCGCCACCGGCATGCAGATCCTCAACGCGGTGCCTGCGGTGTGCGAGGCGCCGCCCGGCTTCGCCACCACGGCCACGCTGCCGCTGATCCGCAGCGCCCGCGGATTCGGCAACTAGACCGGCGGGTGGTGACCCCGCTGCCGTTCCTGGCCGAGATAGTCGGTGGCCAACGCCGCCACGTGCCCGGGTAGCGCCCCGCTGGCCACGTCGGCCAATGTCGTCTGTTCGAGCACCGAGCGCATGCTCGCCCGAAGCGCACGCCACACGTCGGTCAGGGCCGCCGTCGGACCCGAGTACGGCAGATCACCCAGACCGATGTCGCGCACGCTGGCCAGCGGTCCGTCGATGCAGCGCAGCACATCGGCCAGGCTGATCTCGGCGGCCGGGCGCGCCAATTCGTAACCGCCCTCGCGGCCGCGGTAGCTGCGCACCAGCCGGTCGGTGCGAAGGTCGGAGAGGATGTCGACGAGGAACTGCGCGGGGATGCCCTGGGCCTTGGCGAGATCGTCGGTCTTGACCACGACGCCCTCGTCGGTCGTGGCCAGCTGCACCATGGCCCGGACGGCGTACTCCGCCTTGGCCGACATTCGCATGCCCGACACGTTAGTAGCCGCCGGCGGCGCCGTTTCGCCCGGACAGCGTGCGCACCGACGCAGGCACCGGCGTGGCGGGGTCGCAGTCCGGCGCGGTCAGCGCAGCGCCATAGGTCATCGCCATCGGCACGACTCCCGCCCACCCGCCGGCGGCGATGTCGTCCTCGGGGTCCTCAGGCCAGCCCGCGCTGACCTTCAGCGACCAGTTGTCGGTGCCGATCGGCAGCCGCAGCGCCAGCGTCGCGGCGAGTTCCTTCCGGGTGCTGGCCCGCAATTCGGCGACCCGGCCCGGGACGAACGCGTCGGTCAGCGTCTCCAGGCAGGCGGGCTTCTCGTCGTCGGGAACGCGTTCGAAGGCGCCGAAGAGGACCGCGCTGCGGTACCGGAAGGACGACTCGAAGGCGCTGCGGGCGACCACGACCCCGTCGAGCGTGGTCACCGAGACCGCCGCCCGCGCGCCGGCCGACAGTGCGCGCAGCCACGGCGAGCCCGTCGACCCGTGGATCACGAGGTGGTCACCGACGCGCGCGAACCCCGTCGGGAACATCACCGGATGCCCGTCGCGCACCAGCGCCACGGTGGCCAGCGGTGTGGCGGCGAGCAATTCGTACAGAGCGGCCCGCGACGTGGTCTGCTTTCCGCTCAGCCGGGTGACGTTCGTCGAGGGCTGCGTCATTCTCCGAGCGTAGTGACGGCCAGCACGGCCGCGGCGAGTTCGGGGCGACACACCACCAGATCCGGCAGTTTCGGATCGGCCGCGTTGTACCGCAGCGGGGACCCGTCGATGCGGGACGTGTGCAGACCGGCCGCACGCGCGACCGCCACCGGGGCGGCCGAATCCCATTCGTACTGACCGCCCGCGTGCACGTACACGTCGCTGCGGCCCTGCACCACCGACGCCACCTTGGCACCGGCGGAACCCATTTCGACGAGCTCACCGCCGAGCGCGTCGCGGACCGCGAGCGCGATCGCCGGCGGCCGGGTGCGCGACACCACGATGCGCGGCGGGCCGTCGATGGGGCCCGGCAAGGCCACCTCGGGTGTGGCGAATGTGGTGTTCTGCGCAGGGAGGGCGACGGCGCCCGCCACCAGCTCGCCGTCCTGCCAGAGGGCGACGTGCACCGCCCAGTCGTCGCGGCCGAGTTCGGAGAACTCGCGGGTGCCGTCGAGCGGATCGACGATCCACACCCGTGCCGAACGCAGCCGGACCGGATCGTCGGCGCCCTCCTCGGAGAGCACCGCGTCACCGGGCCTCGCAGATGCCAGTTCCGTCATCAGGAAGTCGTGGGAGCGTTTGTCCCCCGCGGCCTTCCGCTCGGCGACCTCGGCGTCCGCGAACTCGGCCCGCACGTCGAGCAGCAGGTCGCCCGCCCTGGTCGCCAGCCGGGCGGCCAGCTCGTGGTCGTTCACTCGCGGCTCTCCAGCAGATCGATCACCATGGCCGCGAGTTCATCAGGCGTGTGGTCGGACGTCAACCGCAGGTCGGGATTCTTCGGCCGCTGGTAAGGACTGTCGATCCCGGTGAAATGGGTGATCTCCCCGGCGCGGGCCTTCTTGTACAGACCCTTCGGATCACGCCGCTCGCAATCCTCGAGCGGGGTGTCACAGAACACCTCGAAGAAGTCCGTGCCCGCCTCGGTGTGCACCCGGCGCGCGAGTTCCCGGTGCTCCTCCAGCGGACTGATCGCCGGCACCAGCACGATCTGCCCGGAGTCGGCGAGCAGCGTGGCGACGTGCGCCAGCCTGCGCAGGTTCTCCGCGCGGTCGGCCATCGAGAATCCGAGGTCGGCGTTGAGCCCGTGGCGCAGGTTGTCGCCGTCGAGAACGTAGGCGGGCACGCCCTTCTCCAGCAGCTTCTGCTCCACCAGCATCGCCACCGACGACTTGCCCGCACCCGACAGGCCGGTGAACCACACCGTCCTGCCCCGGGTCAGCCGGTCCTGCGTGCTCACCAGCGACTCGTGCCGCACGGTGTTGGGGCTGGCGACGTCGTTGCGGTTGTCGCGCAACACCATTCCGGCCGCCACGGTGCCGTTGGTGTTCGGGTCGATCAGGATGAAGGATCCGGTGGCGGCGTTGCGGCTGTACTCGTCGAGCAGCAGGGGAACCTGGCTGCGCAGCGAGATGCGGCCCAGCTCGTTGAGTTTGAGCGCGGTGGCGGACTTGTCCCGGTGCAGCGTGTTCACGTCGAGCCGGTAGTCCAGCGCCGCCACCTTCACCCGCGTCGTGCGGGTGGTCTGCTTGATCAGGTACTCGCGGCCCGGTTCCAGCGACGCCTCGTCGGCCATCCAGCACACCGTGGCGTCGAAATCGCGCGCCACCCTCGGCTGGTTGTTCGGCCGGGCGATCAGGTCGCCGCGCGAGATGTCGATGTCGTCGGCCAAGCTGACCGACACCGCCATCGGCGGGAACGCCTCGTCGACGGGGCCGCCGGGTCCCTCGATAGAGGTGATGTGCGACGTCTTGCCCGACGGCAGCACCACCACGTCGTCGCCGGTGCGCATGACGCCACTGGCCACGGTGCCCGCGTAGCTGCGGTGGTCCTGGTGCTCGTGGGTCTGTGGCCGGATGACGTACTGCACCGGGAAGCGGACGTCGATCAGGTTGCGGTCACCGGCGATGTAGACCTCTTCGAGGTGCGACAGCAGCGCCGGGCCGTCGTACCAGGGCGTGGCGTCGGACTTCGTCACGACGTTGTCGCCGAGCAGGGCCGACAGCGGGATCGTCGTGACGTCGTGGATGTCCAGGCGCGCGGCGAAGTCGTGGAAATCGTCACGGATTTTCTCGAACTGTTCTCTGTCCCAGCCGATCAGGTCCATCTTGTTCACCGCGAGCACGATGTGCTGGATGCCGAGCAGTGACGCCAGGAACGCATGCCTGCGGGACTGCTCGAGCAGGCCGTGCCGGGCGTCGACCAGGACGATCGCCAGCTGCGCCGTCGACGTGCCGGTGACCATGTTGCGGGTGTACTGGGTGTGGCCGGGGGTGTCGGCGATGATGAATTTCCGCTTGGGCGTGGCGAAGTAGCGGTAGGCGACATCGATCGTGATGCCCTGCTCCCGCTCGGCGCGCAGCCCGTCGGTGACGAGCGCGAGGTCGGTGTAGTCGTTCCCGCGTTCCTTGGAGGTGCGTTCGACGGCTGCGAGTTGGTCCTCCATCACGGCCTTGGAGTCGTAGAGCAGCCGGCCGATCAGTGTCGACTTGCCGTCGTCCACCGAGCCCGCGGTCGCGAGCCGAAGCAATGTCGCCATGTCAGAAGTAGCCCTCTCGCTTGCGGTCCTCCATGCCGGCCTCGGAGATCCGGTCGTCGGCGCGGGTGGCGCCACGCTCGGTCAGCCGGGATATTGCGGTCTCGGCGATCACCTCGTTGACGGTGGCGGCGGTCGACTCGACACATCCGGTGCACGTGACGTCACCGACGGTGCGGAACCGGACGGTCTTCTCGACGACGTCCTCGTCCTTGCGCGGCTGCAGGTACCGGTGCACGGCCAGCCACATGCCGTCCCGCTTGAACACCTTGCGCTGGTGGGCGTAGTAGATCGACGGCAGGGCGATCTTCTCGGCACCGATGTAGGACCAGATGTCGAACTCGGTCCAGTTGGACAGCGGGAAGGCGCGGATGTGCTCGCCCTTGTGGTGGCGGCCGTTGTACAGGTTCCACAGCTCGGGCCGCTGCGCCTTGGGGTCCCACTGGCCGAATTCGTCGCGGAACGAGAACACCCGCTCCTTGGCGCGGGCCTTCTCCTCGTCGCGGCGCGCACCGCCGAACGCGGCGTCGAACTTGTTCTCCCGAATGGCGCGCAGCAGCGTGAAGGTCTGCATCGGGTTGCGCGACGGGATGGTCTCGACCACGCGGCCCGCGTCGATGTCGTCCTGCACACTGGCCACGACCAGCCGGACGCCCGACGCGGCGACCAGGTCGTCGCGGGCCTGCAGGACCTCGTCGAAGTTGTGCCCGGTGTCGACGTGCATCACCGGGAACGGGAGTCGTCCGGGTCGGAAGGCCTTCAGCGCCAGGTGCAGCATCACGATGGAGTCCTTGCCGCCGGAGAACAGCAGCACCGGCCGCTCGAATTCGGCGGCGACCTCGCGGATGATGTGGATTGCCTCGGCCTCCAGCACGCGCAGATGACTCAGCTCGTACCGGGCCGTCTGGGCGAGGGCTTCCTGCGTCGCCGTCATCACTTCCCCATTAAGTTGGTAGAACTGACCAGGTTAATCTGCATAGTTGGATATGGAACCAGCCGACGGCGGATGTGTCAACGGCCGGTCAGGGCCCGATGGTGCGGCGAGTCGTCGAATAGCGGCCGGTTCGGCGACGACACGCCACACGCTCGGCGTCAGTCGTTCGGCGTGATGACGGCGCGGCCGTGGATCTTGCCCTCGTGGAGCAGGTGATAGGCGTGGGCCGCATCGTCAAGAGGAAAGTGCTCGACGAGCATCTTGATCTTTCCCGACTGCGCGAGGTCGATCACCTCGATCAGCTCCGGAATGGATCCCCAGAACGGTGCGGCGACCGAGCACTCGTTGGGCGGGCTGTGGAAGTTCACCGGCAACGCCGCACCGCCCACACCGATGATCGTGATGTGGCCGAGCACCCGCGCCACCTGCGCCGCCATCGTCAGCGTCGGGTTCACGGCGACGAAATCGAGGACGACCTCCGCGCCGTGGCCCTTCGTGATGTCCTTGATCCGCTTGACGGCACCGTCACCGGAAAGGAGGGCTTCGTCGGCACCGAGAGTTTTCGCGATCTCCAGCTTGTCGTCCGAGGTATCAACGGCCACAACGGTTGTCGCGGAGCACAGCGCCTTGAGCACCTGGATGGCCATCTGTCCCAGCCCGCCGGCGCCGATGACGACCGCGGTCGATCCCGGGCCGAGGAGGTGAACGGAGCGCTTCACCGCGTGGAAGCTGGTGAGCCCAGCGTCGGTGAGCGGGGCGGCATCCCGGGGGTCGAGGTCGCCCAACGGAATCAGGTAGCGCGTCGACGGCACGAGCAGGAACTCGGCCATACCGCCGTCGGCGCCGCCGAGGCCGCCGGGACTGGGCTTGCCCGGTGTCTGGCAATAGTTCTCCATGCCCTGGCGGCAGTTCATGCACAGCCCGCAGCCCCACGGGCCGTACACGACGACGGGGTCGCCGGGCGAGAATCCGGTTGCGCCGGGCCCCATCGTCTCGACCCAGCCGGCATTCTCGTGTCCGAGTGTGAACGGGAGCGTGAAGGCCGTGGTGTCGGGTGGCGACTCCAAGATGTGCAGATCGGAGTGGCATGCGCCGGCGCCGCCGACTTTGATCAGCACCTCCCCCGGGCCGGGCTCGGGCACCGGTACGTCTCGAAGCTGCCCCGGCTGCTGCCATTCGACGAACTGGAACGCCCTCACGGCGAGCTAGTCCGTGATCCGGTCGAACTCGACCTCGAGATGCAGCGGTCCGCGGAAGACCTGATTCTGTCTATAGGGCGGCGGATCGACGACGAGTCGCGGATTCTCGACCCGGCGCAGGAACGTCTCGACCGCGATGTTGACCTCGAGTCGCGCCAGTGGCCCACCGACGCAGCTGTGCACTCCCCGGCCCCAGCCGACGTGCTGATTGTCGGGCCGCTGGATGTCGAACTTGTCCGGGTCCGGGAACCGCTTCGGGTCGCGGTTGGCGGCCCCGTAGAGCAGATGCACGGCCGATCCCGCGGGGATCACGGTGCCCCCGACCTCCACGTCGGCGGTGACGCTGCGGCTGGGGAAGAACTGGACAGCTGACTGCAGCCGCAACACCTCTTCGATCGCCTTGGGGATGAGTTCCGGCTTGTCGCGGAGCAGGTCGAGCGATTCGGGGTTGCGCAGCAGGAGCAACACACAGTGGGCGATGGTGTTGACCGTCGAGTCGTGACCGGCGATCAGCAGGAGCATCGCGTTGGCAGCGGCCTCCCGGGGCGTCATCGGTCCGTCCGGACCGTCGTGGTCGTTCACCATCTTCGACAGCACGTTGTCCTGCGGGTCCGTCAGGAAGCCCTGGATCAGGTCGGCCAAGTACGCGGTGAGCGCCGCGGTGCTCTCCTTGCCCTTCTGCTTGCGGGCCTGCCCCTCTTCGGTGGCTGCGTCCGGTCCCATGTCGGCGCCCGCCATGAAATCGAAGATCCAGCCGTGGAAGGTGGGCTCGTCCTTCAGCGGAACGCCGAGGATCTGGCAGATGACGGCCACCGGAACCGGGTAGGCGTAGTCGTCGACGACGTCGAAGGTGTTGCCGCCCTTTGCCTTGGCCTTGTTCAACGAGTCGTCGCAGAGCACCTGGATGTCGGCGGCCATGGCGGGGATCACGTTCGGCGAGTGCGGCGGCGCGAAGTGCCGCATCACCTGTCGGCGCTGCCTGTCGTGTTTGGCTGGATCCGACACGATCAGGCTCGGCTCCCGGCCGTATGCCTGCATGTGCTCGGCGCCGACGTCGGCCTGCGTGGGGGTCGCCGGCTGGGCCGAGATCGGACTCTTCGAGATGTCCGAGCTGACGTGCGGGTCGTGCGCGAGTTGCAGCAGCTCGCGGTATCCGGTGACGACGTAGACCTTGTCGGCCACCTGCACCACGGGTGTCTTTCGTAGCTCGTCGAAGAATCGGTAGGGGTCGTGGCGGTTCTCGTACCTCATCGCCTCGGTCCAGGCGGTCTCTGCGGTGGTCATCGGGCTCCAGTCCTAGCGGGCTTTGGGGCGGTACTCGGCGCCCCGTGAGGTCGGATCGTGGCCGGTGAGAACGACATCGGGTATCCCGGTCGGTGCGCGCGGATCGCCGAAACGCGCCGACATCGGCTCGGAGTCGGTGGGCACGTCATAGCCGGGTGGCGGCGGCGGGAACGGCGCCGACTGCTCGATGAGCCTGGCGTAGTACTCCAGCCACTTGCCGTGATTGAAGGTGATGGCACCGACGATGCGGCCGTTCTTGCCGAAGGCCGCGGCGAAGCGGAGATCCTCCACCGAGCCCTGCGTGAACACGATCTCGTCGCCGAAGGAACAGACGCCGACCCCCTTGATGTTCACGCCGAACTGACCGGACCAGAACTGCGGCAGCGGCAGGTGCGGACGCCGCCCCTTCTCGAGGTTGACCATGTTGTGCGCCGCGGTCCGAGCGCCCAGCACAGCGGCGTCCACGTGCTCGATCGCCATGAACTGGTACTCGTAGAGCACGTGCGGGGCCCGCGCGATGTCACCGGCGACGAAGATGTTGTCGGTCACCACGCCGTTGATGTCGAAGGCGCGGCAGCCGGCGTCGCACGCCACACCCCAGAACCCGCTGGCGAGTTCGGCGCCCTCGAGCCATTCGATGTTGCGGACGGACCCCAGCGACGCCACCACGACATCGACGTCGAGCAGGGTGCCGTCAGAAAGCTGAGCCTGCCGGACATGACCGTCGGCATCGCCCTTGAGGGCCTCCACCGCCACCCCGGTGCGCAGATCGACGCCGGCGTCCCGTTGCATCTTGGCGGCGATGTCGCCGATCACCCCACCCAGAGGTCCGACCAGCGGTGCGCTGGAGCGCTCCGCGACCGTGACGTCCAGTCCGAGATCACGGCATACCGAAGCCATTTCGGACCCGATGAACCCGGCCCCGACGATCAGCACCCGTTTCGGCCGGGCCTTGAAAGCCGCCTGGATCTTCGCGGCATCGTCGCTCGTGCGCAGGGTGTAGAGGCCCTTGAGCTTCGCTTCTTCGGGGTTGAACCACGCGCGGGAGCGGACGCCGGTGGCGATCAACAACCGGTCGTAGGGCACCTTGTCGCCGTTGGCGAGAAGCACTTCCCGGTTGTCGCGATCCAGACCGGTGGCCGCCACCCCCAGTCGCCAGTCGGCGTTGACTTCACGCAGTCGCGGCAGCTTGGTGTTCTCGGCCGGCACCCATCCCTTGAGCACCTGTTTGGACAGCGGCGGGCGATCGTACGGCTCGTGGTCTTCATCGCCGATGATGGTCAGTGATCCGGTGAATCCCTCGTCTCGCAGGGCTTCTGCGGCGCGCAAGCCCGTCAGCGATGCCCCAACGATGACGATCCGGCCCTCGGCTTTGAATGTCCTGACCAGGTCGTCGATCAGCGACCTCACAGTGTCACCCGATCCGAGGGGGGATCCATTTCCGCGATGATCGCCTGCACCGGGCACGACGCGACCGCTCGGGCGACCTGCTGGCGTTGCGAATCGTCGGGGTTCGGGTCGTAGGCGAGCGCCTCCTCGCCCTGCAGCTGGAGCACGTCGGGCGCCAGCGGGACGCATTGCGCATATCCCAGGCACCTGTTCAAGTCCACGACAATGCGCATGCTTTTCGGCTCCTTCTCAACCGGCGCCGAGGGCTGGTCAGCGCTGCTCGCAAACTCTGAGCGATCCTGCTGACGCTACGGTAAATCAGCCGCATGTGCTGCGGTAATGAACGAGCAACGAAGTGCAGTGAATGCGGGCAGAGTGAGCCCCGGATTCACTGCTGTGGTTCTCGGGCGACCGGGCCGTGGGCCGCGGGCTTTTCGACCCGAGAGACTCAGTTGCACCCGCCCGCGTTGACCCATCGGCCGTTGTAGCTGACGCACCCGGTGACGTTCGGAGGCGGCGGTGGGTCGTACGGCATGGGCGCGTAGTAGGCAGGCGGCGGAACGTACGGCGCCACCGCGTCGGCGATGTTGGCACAGCCGCTCACCGATACTCGCCTGCCGGCGTTGACGCACACATCGGCGTTCGCGATCCCGGGACCGGTGACGGTGACGATCGCGGCAGGGATGGTCGCAAAGGCGAAGACGCACACCGAGGCGGCGGCCCACGTCCGTGTCGAATGAGTCATCATCCACCCACAGGGGCTGGTGCATCGCAGCGTGCCCGCAGGTCGGAGACCGGCCGACGGATCCCGTTGATCTCGGCCTCGACCTGGGGGTTGGCGTCCATGTAGGTCTGGACCCTGCCGCGCACTTCCTCGTTCGGCAGCCCACGCAGGCTGGTGAAGAATTGTTGACGTCCGGGTGGCTGAAGAGATAAACCCCCATCGCGGTTCCCACTGTGCCCGAGGCTTGGGCAAGATCCGCGGCTGAGCAGCCAGGAGGCGCGGGCGGAGGAGGGGGCAGAGGTTGCGCGGACGCCAGTGCGGCACCGCCGAACAACAACGCACCGGCCATCACCCCGCTGCCGATCAATCCGGTCATCGCACGGTGTGCGGAAGAACCTGACATGAACATCGGTGACCGCCTTTCCTCTGGTCTGGACCGCAACCGGACGGTTACCGACACTCGAAGCTAAGCACTTCCAGCGGACCACCCAGAGGATATTGACGCGATTGGCGGTTCGGCGCCGAGCATCGCAGCGCTGACGCAACCCGCTTACCCCGGAGGTAATTGCCCTGCTCCCGATACTGGAGACATGACGACTCCGACCCAGCCCCGCACCGGCGCCGATGTGATGGCCGCCTTCATCCCGCAGTCCCCGTTCGCCGTCAAGCTGGGCATCGTCGCCGAGGAGCTGGACGCCGACGAGGTGCGGCTACTGCTGCCGTGGAACCCGGCCAACACCACGATCGGCGACATGGTGCACGGCGGAGCGATCGCAGCGCTGGCCGACGTCACCGTGATGGCGGCAGCGTGGGCGGGCGCCGACGTGCCTGACGATCTGCGCGGGGTCACCACGTCGATGACCGTCCACTATCTCGCGCCCGCGCGGGCCACCGACCTCGTCGGTGTCGGCCGGGTGCTGCGGCGCGGCAAGACCCTCGTCAACTGCGACGTCGACGTCGTCACTCCCGACGGCACGGCGGTGGCCACGGCGATCGCCACCTACAAGGTTGGCTGACGCAGGCTAGGCCGTGACCTCGTTCAGTTTCCCGGTGGCGACGTCGAACACGAAGCCCCGCAACGATTCATGCTTGGTGACGAAGGGGCTGGCCTCGATGCGGCGGATGGACTGACGCACATCCTCCTCGAGATCCGGAAAGGCCTCGGCGGCCCACTGCGGCTTCAGGCCGGTCTCCTCCTGGATCGACCGCTTGAAGTCGTCGTCGGTGAACGTGAGCATGCCGCAGTCGGTGTGGTGGATCAGGATGATCTCGGTGGTTCCGAGCAGGCGCTGACTGATTGCCAGCGAGCGGATCTCGTCGTCGGTGACGACGCCGCCGGCGTTGCGGATGACGTGCGCCTCCCCCTCGGCCAGGCCGAGGATCCGGTACACGTCCAGCCTGGCGTCCATGCACGCCACCACGGCGACATGCCGGCTCGGCGGCAGCGGCAGCGGCCCGCTGAAGTTCCTGGCGTAGTCCTCGTTGTTCTTCAGGTACTCGTCGGTCGCGGACATGGGTCCTCCTGCGGTCGCGGCAGCCAAACGCCCAGAAGATAACAACACACCCATGCGCATGACTGCATTGGGAATCAGCACGATTCTGGGTCACCGCCTCCCGCGAGCAGACGCAAAGTCGCACCGAAACAGGTATTTGCGTGCGAATTTGCGTCTGCTCGGCGGAGAAGCGGCGGGTCAGCGGGTGCGCAGGTCGTACACCGTGGCGCCGCCGACCTCGGAGGCCGGGAAGTTCCGCTCCACCCACGCCGTGATCTCGGCGGCGCTGCCACCGCGGTGCCGTGGCGGGCCGCCGCGCTCGTCGCCCGCGAGGAAGTAGCCGACCTGGCCGTCGGCGACGTACTGCTGGAACTGAATCAGCGTCGGCGAGTCGTCGCCCCCGGAGAACCCGCCGATCGCCATGATCGACGTGCCGGTCCGCAGCTCCAGCCCGCTCACACTCATCGACCCGACACCCGCTGCGGCCCAACGACGGTCGACCGAGGTCAGCAGCGACTCGAGTGCTTCGCTGTCACCCGCCGCACGGGGACCGCGCCCGCCCGGACCGCCGAAGCCGCCGTCACGCGCCGGTCCCGACATGGTGCCCGGGCCGCTCGAGGGATGGACCACGTTGTAGATCGCGAACGCCGCCGGTGCGGCGAGCGAGGACAACG
>NZ_JAUMSQ010000207.1:0-2734 GCF_030519285.1 Mycolicibacterium arseniciresistens | reverse complement strand
TCACGCGCCGGTCCCGACATGGTGCCCGGGCCGCTCGAGGGATGGACCACGTTGTAGATCGCGAACGCCGCCGGTGCGGCGAGCGAGGACAACGCCGCCGCCAGCACCACCACCGCGGTGGCGCGCCGCAACCGGTGCGCCCCGACCGCGAGCACCGCGGCCGCGGCGACCGCTCCGACCAGCACAGCCCACCGCAGCACCGGCACGAAGTCCGGTGTGCGGTCGAGCAGGACGAACGCCCACACCCCGGTGGCCGCCACCATCGCCGCGAGCACGAGCCGCGGCCACGGATGCGCGCGGCCCCGCCACAATTCGGCGGTCGAGTGGCCGACCAGCGCGGCGACGGCCGGCGCCAGCGCCACCGTGTAATACGGGTGGATGGTGCCGTCCATGAAGCTGAACACCGCACCGGTCACCAGGAGCCAGCCACCCCACAGCAGCAGCGCCGCGCGCACCCCGTCGGTGCGTGGCGAGCGGCGGGTGAGCCAGAAGCCCGCGACCAGACCGATCAGCGCGGCGGGCAGCAGCCATGACGCCTCGACACCCATGGATGCGCCGAACAACCGGCCGATGCCCGCCTGACCACCGAAGAACAGGCTGCCACCCGGTCCGCCGCCCGGCCCCCCGCCGCCTGGCCCCTCGCCGCCGGCGATGCGCTCGATCCCGTTGTAGCCCAGCGCCAACTGCAGCAGGCTGTTGTCGGTGGATCCGCCGATGTAGGGCCGCGAGTCCGCCGGCCACCACTCGACCAGCGCGATGTACCAGCCGGCCGACACGACCATCGACACGGCGCCGACCATCAGCCCGCAGACGCGGTGCCACCACCCCACCGGTGCGGCGACCAGGAAGGCCAGCGCCAGGCCCGGGACAACCAGGAACGCCTGCAGCATCTTGGTCAGAAAGGCGAATCCCAGAGCCACACCGACCAGCAGCATCCACCGCGTGCCCGCCGTCTCGATGGCGCGCACCATGGCGTAGGCCGCCGCGACCAGCAGCAGCACCAGCAGGGCGTCGGGATTGTTGAAGCGGAACATCAGCGCCGCAACGGGTGTCACGGCCATCACCGCTGCGGCGGTCAGGCCGGCGGCGGGCCCGCTGGTGCGCTTCACGGCGGCGTAGAGCAGGGCGACGGTCGCCACACCCATCAGCGCCTGGGGCAGCAGCATGGTGAACGGGGTGAAGCCGAACAGCCGGCCGAACAGCGACATCACCCACAGCGCGGCGGCCGGCTTGTCGACGGTGATGGCGTTGCCTGCGTCCAGCGAGCCGAACAGCCAGGCCGTCCAGCTCTGGGTGCCGGCCTGCGCGGCGGCGGCGTAATAGTCGTTGGCCCAGCCGGACCGGCCCAGGCCCCACAGGTAGAGCAGGGCCGTGGCGGCCAGCAACACAGGCAGGGCCAGATGTGGCCATCGCGGAGCGGCGGCGGTGGCGGGCGCGGAGCCGGCAACCGGCTGAGGTGCGGTGAGTGTCATCAGAAGTCCTCGATCATGTTCGGAGTCAACAGGTTCGGCGGGTACGGAAGACCCAGCCGCGCAGCAGCAGGAAGCGCAGCACGGTGGCGACCAGGTTGGCCGCGACCAGCACCACGAGCTCGAGCGCTCGATGCGGCTGGGGGATGAGTCCGTGCAGCAGGGCCAGCGATCCACTCGTCACGCCCAGTGCGACGGCGAAGACGAGCAGACCTTGGACGTGGTGGCGGACCATCGAGCCGCGCCCGGCCACCGCGAAGGTGAACCGCCGGTTGGCCGCGGTGTTGCCGACCGCCGTGACCAGCAGCGCCACCAGATTGGCGGCCTGCGCGCCGAACGCTCCGCGGGTCAGCATGAACAGCGCCAGATAGGCGACGGTGGACACGGCTCCGACCGCGCCGAACCTCACCACCTGCCGCAGCAATGACGTCTTCGGCGCGCACATCCGCGACGAGCCAAGCTGTGCGGCAAGCAGATTCACCGGGATCGAGCCGTCGGCGAAGCCGCGAAGCAGCCGGCCGATACCCCTGAGGTCGGCCGCGGCGGTCGCCACGATGTCCACCCGGCTGTCCTCGTCGTCGATCCAGTCGACCGGCACCTCGTGGATGCGCAGACCGCTGCGCTCGGCCAGCACCAGCAGTTCGGTGTCGAAGAACCACCCGGTGTCGGTGACGAAGGGCAGCAGCTCGCGGGCGACGTCGGCGCGGATGGCCTTGAAGCCGCACTGGGCGTCGGAGAACTGCGCCGACAGCGTCGACCTGAGCAGAAAGTTGTAGCAGCGCGAGATGATCTCGCGTTTGGCGCCGCGCACCACCCGGGCGCCCCGACTCAGCCGGGTGCCGATCGCGAGATCGGAGTGGCCGGAGATGAGCGACGCCGTCAGCGGAGCCAGCGCCGCCAGATCCGTGGACAGGTCGACGTCCATGTAGGCAAGCACCTGGGCATCCGACGCCGACCACACCGCGTGCAGCGCCCGGCCGCGGCCCTTCTCCTCCAGCCGCACGACACGGACATCGCCGAGGTCGGCGGCGAGGTCGGCGGCGATGCGCGGCGTCGCGTCGGTGCTCGCGTTGTCGGCGATGGTGATGCGGGCCGGGAACGGGAAGTCCTCCGACAGGTGGCGGTGCAGGCGACGGATCGAATCCGCCAGCGCCGCCTCCTCGTTGAACACCGGAACGACCACGTCGAGCACCGGCACGCCCGCAGCACGGGCGGCCAGCGCGGCGTTGGGTCTGCAGGCGAAGCGGCGGCGCTCGGCCCCGGCG
>NZ_JAUMSQ010000206.1:0-16436 GCF_030519285.1 Mycolicibacterium arseniciresistens | reverse complement strand
GCCGTCGCCGGCGACCGCGTCGATGCGGCCGAGTTCGTCCTCCGCGTCGGCGAGCATGTCGGCCATCGCCTCGAGCGCCCTCGCGACCAGCCGGCCGCCGGACCGACTGTCGTCGTCGGAGAGTTCGGCCGGCCGCGGCGCCTCGGGTGCGGATCCGGTGTCGGTGTCCGTGCGCCGCGGACCCTGCTCTCCGACCGGCACCGCGCCTTTCCGGTAGGCAGGCGTGTCCGCCGGTGCGGTCCAGTACCGCTCGAGCGTCTCGTCCAGCCACATCACGGTCAGTGAGCAGCCCGCCATGTCGAGGCTGGTGACGAGTTCACCCACCTCCGGGTCCACGACGGTGTAGCCCCGCTCGCGCAGCAGCCGTGCCACCTCGCCCCAGACCACGAACAGCTCTTCGTACTTGGTGCGGCCGAGCCCGTTGAGGATCACCGCGATCCGCTCCCGGGCATTGCCCGGTTTCTCCGCCAGCACGCCGTCGACGAGGGTGACAGCCAGGTCCGCCGCGGTCGGCATCGACTCCTCGGCCACGCCCGGTTCGCCGTGGATGCCGAGCCCGACGCCCATCGTGCCCTCGGGCACGGTGAACAGCGGGTGATCGGCGCCCGGCAGCGTGCAGCCGTCGAACGCCACGCCGAGGGTGCGTGTGGCGGCGTTCGCGGCTTCGGCGACCGCGACCACACCGGCCAGGTCGAGACCCTCCTCGGCAGCGGCGCTCGCGCACTTGAAGACGGTGAAATCGCCTGCGATGCCGCGTCTCTTGGACTCCTCGCCCTTCGGGGCACTGGCGACGTCGTCGGTGACGGCGAAGTAATGCGCGTCGATGCCCTCGCCGCGCAGCTGTGTCACCGCCAGGCCGAAGTTCATCACGTCGCCGGCGTAGTTCCCGGTGGTGAGCAGCACACCGGCGTCGCCGTGCGCGGCGCGCGCCACCGACGCCGCCTCCTCGGCCGACGGGGAGGTGAAGATGTTGCCGACCACGGCGCCGTCGGCGAAGCCGGTTCCCACCGTGCCGCAGAACGCCGGGTAGTGGCCGGATCCGCCGCCGATGACGACGGCGACCTTGCCGGGCCGGGTCTGCTGCGCGCGCACCACTCCGCCGGGCACGCCGACGACGTAGCGGGCGTTGGCGTCGAGGAACCCGACGAGCATGTCCTCGGTGAACCGCGCCGGGTCGTTGAAGAGCTTGGTCATCGCAGCCGGTCTCCCGACTCGACATCGAACAGGTAGACCCGCTCGGGCGGTGCGGTGACGGTCACCTGCTGCTCGGGCTCGTAGCTCTCCGCGGCCGGCGTCTGGACCACGATGCCCTCCTCCATCCCGGCGACGGTGCTGGTGGCCAGGCCGAACTCGAGCAGGTGCTCGAAGTACGCGATCGTGGCGGCGACGCCGCGGGAGGGGTCGGCGGTGATCGCGCAATCCTGCGGGCGGACGCCGACACTGACCTTCGTGCCGTCGGCGATGCCGGTCACGGTGGTGTCCAGAGTGCCTGCGTCCCTGCCGATCTCGACCCGCACCCGGCCGTCGACCGTGCGGGCGGTGCCGCGCAGCACGTTGATCTGTGGTTCGCCGACGAACTGCGCGACGAACAGGTTCGCCGGGTCGTCGAACACCTCGTCCGGCGTGCCGAACTGCTGGACCACGCCGGCGTCCATCACGGCGAGGCGGTCGGCCAGCGACAGCGCTTCGACCTGGTCATGGGTGACGACGATGGTGGTGTAGCCGAATTCGCGCTGCAGCACCTTCAGTTCACGCCGCACCCGCTGCCGCGCCGAGGCGTCGAGGTGGCTGAGCGGTTCGTCGAGCAGCAGCACCGGCGGGTTGCGGACCAGCGCGCGCGCCAACGCCACCCGTTGCTTCTGACCGCTGGACAGCCCCGCCGGCCGCAGGTTCATCATGTCGCGCATCTCGAGCCGCTCGCTGATGGAGTCGACCATCTGCTCGGCGCCCTTGACCTTGCGTGCCTTCAGTCCGTAGAGCAGGTTGTCGCGCACCGACATCGGCGGGTACAGCGCGTAGCTCTCGAAGCCGACACCGATGCCGCGCTTGGCCGCGGGCAGCTGGGAGATCTCCCGTTCGCCGATCTTGATGGACCCACTGGTGACGGTCTCCAGTCCGGCGATCATCCGCAGGGTGGTCGTCTTGCCGCAGCCCGAGGGTCCCAGCAGGGCGATCAGCTCGCCGGGAGCGATGTCGAGGTTGATGCCCTTGACCGCCTGGAAGCTCTCGCGGCCCCGCGCCATGTACGTCTTGACCAGGTCGGTGAGGGTGAGGCTCTGTGCGGTCGTGGTCATCGGGGAGTTCATCGTTGCCGTCACTTCATCGCCTCCAGCATCTTCTCGGCGCCGAGCCGTTCGGTGTCGCCGTCACCGGCGGAGAACACGTGGACGTCGCCATCCGCAACGGACATGGTGATCTCGGCGCCCTCGTCGACGCCCTCCCGTCCGGACGCCAGCACGATCAGGGGCACTCCCCCGACCTCGACGGCCAGTTCGACGTTGCGGCCGAGTCGCTCGGCGAGCGTCACCCTGCCGCGCAGTGCGCCCGCACCGGGGGTGACGTGGATATCGCAGGGCCGCAGTCCGACCCGCACGCGGTCACCCCGGTCGACCGTGGTGCCTGCGGGCACCGGCACGTCGAACGAGCCGTCGCCCAGCCGGATCCGGCCGTCGTCGACGACGCCGTCGAGGAGGTTGATCTCCGGCTGCCCCAGCGCCTTGGCGACGAAGGTGTCCGCCGGTCGCCGCCAGATCTCCTCCGGAGTGCCGATCTGGACGAGGGTGCCCTCGCGCATCACCGCAATGCGATCGCCCAGCGCGAGCGCCTCCTGGTAGTCGTGGGTGACGTAGAGCGTGGTGGTGTTCGACATCGCGCCCAGTTGTTTTAGCTCGGCCCGCATCGAGGCCCGCAGCTTGGCGTCGAGGTGGCTGAGTGGTTCGTCGAGCAGGTAGATGTCGGCGGGCCGCACCAGCACCCGGCCCAGGGCGACGCGCTGGCGCTGGCCGTTGGACAGCTCGCGTGGGAACCGTGCGAGCAGGTGGTTGATCCCCAGCGTGGTGGTGACCTGGTCGATCCGCTCGGTGCGCTGCGCCTCGGTGTAGCGGCCCGTCCTGCCCGATTTCAGCGGCGAGGCGAGGTTCTCGCTGACCGTCTTCTGCGGGTACAGCGCGTAGCTCTCGAAGGCCATCGCGACGTTGCGGTGATACGGCTCCACCCGGGTGACGTCCCGGCCGCCGATCGCCACCGACCCGCCGTCGATGTCGACCAGGCCGGCGATCGACTTGAGCGTCGTGGTCTTTCCCGCGCCGCTGGGCCCGAGGATGACGAAGAACTCGCCGTCCTCGATGTCGACGGATATCCCGTTGACCGCGTGAGTTTTTCCGAACGACTTGTGCAGATCGACAACCGATACCGTGGCCATCAGGCTTTCACCGCCCCGAACGACAGGCCCCGGACCAGGTAGCGCTGAATGGTCAGCGCCAGGATGAGGGGCGGGAGAGCCGCAATGATCGCCGCCGCGGCCGTGAGGTTGTAGTACGCCTGGCCGCCGCCGCCGAGGAACTTCGTGATCGCCACGGTGACGGTGCCGGCATTGCTGTCGGCCAGGATGAGCGGGAACACGTAGTTGTTCCAGGCGAAGATGAACGCCAGCAGCGCCGCCGCGGCGATACCCGGCCGCACGATGGGCAGTGCGACCATCATGAAGGCGCGCCTGCGGGTGTAGCCGTCGAGCAGCGCCGCCTGCTCGAGATCCTCCGGCAGGTCCTGGAAGTAGGACCGCAGGATCCACACCACCAGCGGCATCGTGACCAGCTGCAGCACCCAGATCATGCCGACCTTGGTGTCGAACAGGCCGATCTGGTTGTAGATCACGAACAGCGGCACGATGACCATCAGTTCCGGTGCGAAGCGGAACGACAGCATCTGGAACATCAGGTCGTTGGAGCCCCGGTACTGCCAGCGGCCGGCGGCGTAGGCGGCGGGAATGCCGATGATCAGCGAGACGAGCACCGCGCCACCGCAGTTGAGCAGGCTGGTCAGCAGTGACGCCTTGAAGTCGACGCTGGTCATCTGGGTGCCCTTCTCGGACAGCACCGTGGCGAAGTTCGACCACGTCGGGCTGAACGAGAAGTAGGTGGTGGTCTGCTGCTCGGCGTTCTTCAGGGCCAGCATCAGCATCCAGAAGATGGGGAACAGCGAGAACAGGAACCAGAACACCAGTCCGACGTCGGCGGCCACCGCGCCGATCGACATCCGCTTCTGGCCCGGGAGGAGTTCGGCCCGGCTCAACTTGAGTGCCATCTCTTCAGGACTCCGCTCCGGCAGCACGACGCTGCGCCTTGCCGAGCACGCTCACCAGGTAGCGCGCGGTGATGAACACGATGATCCAGAGCAGCAGCATGTAGGTGCTGCCGCGGGAGTAGTCGAGGTTGATGATCGAGTCCTCGAACGCGCCGATCTGCAGGGTGCGGGTGGCCACGCCCGGGCCGCCCGCGGTGAGCACGTAGATGTGGTCGAACACCTTGAGGTTGTCCATGAACCGGAAGATGACGGCGACCAGGATGTAGGGCCACAGCATCGGCAGCATCAGCTTGCGGAACATGTAGAACCAGCCCGCGCCGTCGACCTCGGACGCCTCGAACGGCTCCCTGGGCAGTGACCGGATACCCGCGAGCACCAGGATCGCCACGAACGGGGTGAAGATCCAGATGTCGACCAGGATCACCGAGAACAGCGCGTTGCCCGCCGACAGCCAATCGAAGGTGTTACCCAGTCCGAGAACGTGGTTGAGGATGCCGAACTGCGGGTTGAACATCAGCTTCCAGATGACGCCCGCGATCACCGGGGCGATCATCAGCGGCAGGATCAACACCTTCTCGAAGATCTTGCCGATGATCGACGACCGGTTGAGCAGCAGCGCCAACCCGACACCGAGCACGGTCTCGATCGCCGTGGCGAGCACCGCGAAGATCGCGGTGACCTGCACGCTGCGCCAGAACACCTGATCGCCGAGCACCGAGGCGAAGTTCTGGAACCAGACGAAGTGCGGGTCGGGGTTGACCGCGGCGTAGTTGAGGAAGGCGTAGTACGCGCCGACGGCGAACGGATAGAGGATCCCGATGACGATCACCAGGGCCGGGATCGAGAGCAGGTACGGCCGCAGCCTGCGGCGCCACGTCGGCACCTCGGGCAGGTCGCGCCCCGGAGTCCGAGCCGACTGCTCCGGCGACGTCTCCGGAGCCTTGGGGGTCTGAGTTGTCATGTGCGCCAGCGCTCCTAGAGGTTGACCTTGGAGGTGTTGGTCTTGGCGAGGCTGCGCAGCCGGGTCGCCGCGTCGTCACCGCCGTAGATGTCCTGCAGCGCCACCGCCCAGCTCTGCGTGGTGTCGAAGAACTTCTTCTGCGGGGTGAACTGGATCTTCGACTCCCCGATCACCGTCTCGAACGCCTCGAGGTAGCCGAACTGATCGGCGGCGACCCGTTTGAAGGTGGTGTCGAACACCGACTTCCGCACCGGATCGGCGTAGGTGCCGCCCTGGACGGCCTTGTTCATGGACTCCTTGCCGGTGGCCCACTGGATGAAGAGCCAGGCCGGCAGCTTGTTCCGCGATGCCGAGCTCATCGCCCAGCTCCACGTCCAGAGATTCGTCTTGTAGTTGCCGTCGGGCCCTGCGGGTCCCGCGTACCACGCGATGTTGCCCGCCTCCTTGCTCGCTCCCGGCTTGTTCTTCGGGTAGGTGGCGCTGTCGGCGTCGAACACCATCATCGCCTTGCCGTCGCCGAGATCGCCGGTGGCATTCGGGTAGTCGTAGGTGGTCCACGACGTCGGCCCGGCCCGGTGCTGGAGGTCGATCCACTTGTTGGTGAAGTCGATGGCCTTGTCGCTGTCCATTTCGGCGACCAGTTCGGAACCGTTGAACGTGTAGTCGACCGCACCCTGGCGGGTGTACTGGGTCATGAAGCCGGGATGGATCGTCGCCCACGACTTGGATCCGCGGGTGGACAGGCCGTACCGGTTCTCCGAGCGGTCGGTGAGGTCGACGGCGAGCTGGATGAAGTCGTCGAGGTTGTCGGGCAGCTTCTTGATGCCCTTCTCGTCGAAGACCCGCTTGTTGTAGGCCACCACGTTGTTCTCGAACCCCCACGGGATCGCCCACTGTCCGCCGGTGCCCAACGGGTTTCCGAGGGTGAAGTCCCACCGGGTGGAGGTGCGCAGCCCGTCGAAGATGTCCTCGAAGTCGTACTCCGCGCTGGTGGCGGAGCTGTTCTTCAGCCAGGGGTCGAGGTCTTCGATCCAGCCGGGCGGGCCGTACTGCCAGATGAAGTACGCACCGAGCATGAACGCGTCGTGCTTGCCCGAACCGCCGGCGAGCTCGGTGTTCAACTTGGTGAAGTAGTCGGCCTCGGGCACCAGGTCGACGTTGACGTTGATACCGGTGAGGTCGGTGAACTCCTGCAGCAGTGGCTGATACGACAGCTGGTAGGGGTGCGGGGTCTGCAGGATGTTGATCGTCGACCCCGCCGCCTTGCGCCAGTCGAATCCGCCGCTGATCTCCGACGCCCCGTTCGGCGCACCGGCCTTGCCGCCCACGCCGCAGGCCGACAGCACCGGCAGGCTCGCCGCGGCGGCTCCGGCGATGCCCATCGCGGTCAACATGTCGCGCCGCGTCATCCGCGGACCCGAGGGATTGAATCGACTCATGTCTTCGGTCCTTCGCTCGATCAGGCCGGGATCAACGAGACCTTGACGGACTCCTTGCCGCTCGCCACCAGGTCCAGGCCCTTCTGGAAGTCGGTGAGCGGCAACTGGTGGGTGCAGATCTGCTCCATCGGCAGCACACCGGACTCGATCATCTTGATGGCGGCCGGCCAGCAGTACGGGCCGAGGTGAGCGCCGAGGACGTCGAGCTCCTTGTCGTCGCTGATGATGCTCCAGTCCACGGTGACGTCGCTGCCGAAGACGCCGTACTCGACGTAGCGGCCGAGCTTGCGCAGCAGGTTCAGCCCCTGCGGCACTGCGGAGGTGTGGCCGGTGCCCTCGAGGTAGACGTCCGCGCCGTAGCCCTCGGTCAGGTCCTTGACGATCTGCTCGGCGTCCTGTTCGGCGATGTTGATGGTCAGGTCGGCGCCACACCGGGCGGCCAGTTCCAGCTTCTCGGGCGCCATGTCCAGCGCGATCACCCGCATCGGGTTCTTGGCGCGTGCACCGGCGACCATGCCGAGGCCGATCGGGCCGCAACCGGCGACCACCACGGTGTCCTCGAAGGTGATCTGCGCGCGCTCGACGGCGTGCAGGGCGCATGACAGCGGCTCGGCGAACGCCGCGTGCGCGGGGGCGACATCGCCGGACACCTTGTGCACCAGTGCTTCCGCCGGATAGACCATGTAGCTGGCCATTGCCCCGGGTGTGCGGCGCTTGAAGCCGTAGAGGTCGTGCGGCTGGCACATGTGGTACTGGCCGCGTTTGCAGAAGCGGCACTCCCAGCAGGGCACGATCTGCTCGGAGACCACCCTGTCACCGACCGCGATCCCCCAGCGCTGCGCGGCCTCGTCGTCGAGTTCGACCACCCGGCCGACGAATTCGTGCCCCGGGATCACCATGGTCTCGGCCCAGGCCGGGCGGTTCTCGTCGCCCCAGAACTTGGCGGCGCCGTGGTAGCACTTCAGGTCACTGGCACAGATGCCCACCGCCTCGACCCGGATGAGCGCTTCCCCGGGACCGCGCTGGGGCACGGCGACTTCCTCGAGTCGGTAGTCGTGCGGGCCGTGGCACACCACTGCCTGCATCTTCTCGGGAATCTGTGCGGTCATCGCGGCTCCTCGGGATGTGGTTGCAGTCACACTAACCAACCTATGCACATATGTCCAGAACACTTGTTCAGAGAAAATTTGTTCAGGAACAGGTGTTCAACCTGCGTGTCGATGGCATACTCGGTGCGTGCCCCGGCCCGCACAGCCCGTCAGCCCGGCCGGTGTCGACGGTGCCGCCGCCGACGCCGACGCCGGCCACTTCTCGGCGTCGCTGCTGTACACCGCGGCCAAGCTCTACTACACCGAGGACGCCACCCAGGCCGACGTGGCCGCCCAGCTCGGCACCAGCCGTGCGACGGTGAGTCGCCTTCTGGCCGAAGCCAAACGACGCGGCATCGTCCGCATCGAGGTCGTCCCACCGGCCGAGGTCGCCACCGGCGATCTGAGCGACCGGCTGATGCGCGCGCTGGCGCTGACGACGGTGTTCCTCAGTCACCCGTTGCCGAATCCGGGACCGGGCCGGACGATCGTCGACGTGATGGGCGCCGCACTGGCACCGGCGGTCGGTCGCGCGCTCGGCGCGGCGGGACTGCTGCCCGGCGACGTGCTGCTGGTGTCGTCGGGACGCACCGTCTACGAAGTGGCGCAGTACGAGATGCACGCACTGCCCGGGGTCCTCGTCGCCCCGACCGTGGGCGGCAACGACCAGCCCGAAGAGTGGTACCAGACCAACGAGATCACCCGGCTGGTCGCCAACCGCGTCAACGGCAGGCCCAATTACCTGTTCGCCCCTGCACTTCCGGGTGCCGACCTGTATCCGTCGCTGCTCAACGACCCGAGCATCCAGCGGGTGCTGCATCTGTGGCCACACGCCCGGTGCGCGCTCATGGGCGTGGGGGCGCCTCCCCTGATGCGGTCGGACATCCCCCGGTTCGTGCCCACCCGCTCCACCTCGCTGCGCGCCGCGGTGGGTGACGTCTGCTCCCGGTTCTACGACCGCGACGGCGAACCGGTCGAGTTCGACGGCAGCGACCGGTTGATCGCCGTCGAACTCGACGCCCTGCGCCACATCCCGGTCACCATCGCCGTGGCCGTCGGGCCGGACAAAGTCGAGTCGATCATCGCCGGCGCCCGCGGCGGTTACTTCAATCAGCTCGTCACCGATCCGGCGACGGCCGCGGCGATCCTCGACGCCATCGACCACGCCGCCTGACCGCCGTTGTGAAAGGACACCCGTGACCACGACCGCCGATGCGCGCTACGCCGGAGTGCTGCGCCTGGACGGCAAGCGTGCCCTGGTCACCGGCGCGACCAAGGGCATCGGCGCGGACATCGCGCGGGCCTTCGCCGCCGCCGGTGCACACCTGGTGCTCAGCGGCCGCGACGAGGGCGAACTGGATGCGGCACGCGCCACGCTGTCGGACCGCTACGGAGCCGAGGTGCGCACCGCCGCAGTCGATCTCGCGCGGCCGGACGGACCGGACATGCTCGCCGGGCTCGCCGCCGAAGCCTTCGGTGGCCTCGACGTGCTGGTCAACAACGCCGGCATCTCCCATCCCCAGCCGGTCGTCGACACCGATCCCGCCCTGTTCGACGCCACCATCGCCGTCAACCTGCGGGCGCCTGCGCTGCTGGCCGCCGCCGTCGGTGCGGCGATGGTCCGGCAGGGCACCGGCGGCGCCATCATCACCGTCGCCTCCGCCGCGGCGCTGGCGCCACTGCCCGACCACTACGCGTACTGCGCGTCGAAGGCAGGGCTCGTCATGGCGACCAAGGTGCTCGCCCGCGAACTCGGTCCGCACGGCATCCGGGCCAACTCGGTGTGCCCGACGGTCGTGCTGACCGAGATGGGGCAGCGGGTGTGGGGCGAGGACGCCAAGGCGGCTCCCATGCTCGCGCGTATCCCGCTGGGCCGCTTCGCCGTTCCGCACGAGGTGTCCGACGCGGTGGTGTGGCTGGCGTCCGACGCCGCCAGCATGGTCAACGGTGTCGACCTGCCGCTCGACGGCGGCTACACGATGGGCTGATCGCGCCGTTCGGTGGCCGCGAGCCGGTGCACCTGCTCGCGGGTGGCCGGGTACAGCTCCAGCCAGGTCCCGTAAAGATCGTCGTAGCGGGCCCGGTTGGCGGGATCGGGTTCGATCTCCCTGGCGATCCTTGCCCAGTCGGTGCTCGGCGGCACGAGGCCGATGCCGATCGCGGCCAGCAGCGCGTCGCCGTAACTCGCGCCGATCGCCTGCTCGGGGACCTGCTGCGGGCGACCGGTGATGTCGGACAGCGTCTGCGCCCACACGGGACTGCGCAGGCCGCCGCCGACCGCCACCGTGCGGGCCGCCGAGTGGGCGTCGTCGAACTTCTCCAGGATCTGCCGGATACCGAACGAGATGCCCTCGTAGGCCGCCCGGAACAGGTGACCGCGGCTGTGGCGCAACGTCAGCCCCGCGACCACGCCGCGGGCCTGTGGGTCGAACACCGGCGTGCGCTCCCCCGCGAGGTACGGCAGCATCAGCAGCCCGTCGCTGCCGGGCGGCACGCTGCGCGCCTCGGCCATCAGATCGTCGAAACTGGCGCCGCCGGTGATGTTCTGCAGCCACCCGATGAGGCTGCCCGCCGTGGAGGTGCCCGCGGCCAGCGCCAGTGTGTCGGGTTCGACGCCGGCTGTGGTCCACAGCGCCGGATCGCTGTGATAGGTGTCGATGACCTGCACCAGGAACATCGTCGACCCGTACATCAGCATCTGATCGCCCGGACGCCGGACGCCCACCGAGAACGCCTCCGAGTAGGCGTCGACCGTGCCTGCCGCCACGGGTGTGCCCGCGGGCACGCCGGTGGCCTCGGCCGCCGCCGGGGTCACCCGGCCCACCACGTCGCTGGGCCAGACCAGCCTCGGCAGCGGCAGATGTCCGCAGATCCGGCGCGCCCATTCGTCGTTCCAGGCGAACTCGCGGGTGGCGTACATCGGATCGCACTGGCTGGCGGTGTGGTGGTCCATCACGTACTCGCCGGTGAGCTTCGCCGCGATGTAGGAGTTCGATCCGTACCAGCCGGCGGCACGTTCGAAGACTTCCGGCTCGTGACGGCGGACCCACTCCAGCTTGGGCCCTACGGCCTGGCTCGACAGCAGGGTGCCGGCACGCTCGAGGATCGCCTGCTCCCCCAGTTCGGCTGTCAGCGAGGCGATCTCGTCGGTTGCCCGGGTGTCGACGCCGTACAGGATCGCCGGCCGCAGCGGTCGCAGGTCACCGTCGCACAGCACCAGGCACGGCCCGACACCGCTGACACACATACCGGCCACCGCGGCGCCGTCGGGCAGTTGCGCCGTCAACGCGGTGCTGATCCGGCAGACCTCACTCCACCACAGGCCCTCGGCGTCGACCTCCGCCCATCCCGGGCGCGGCAGGCTCATCGCGTGTGCGATCGTCTCCGACGCGATCACCGATCCTTCGGCGTCGACCAGCACGCCTTTGGTGCTTCCCGTGCCCATGTCGATTCCGAGCAGCAGATCCACGGTCCCGACCCTACGCGGTGGGCCTACGCAGGCGTGGGCCGATCAGTGGGTGCGGGACGGGAACGGATCGTCGGAGAAGTCGATCTGCGCGTCGGGATTGCCGATCGCGGTCACCACGCCCGTGCCGAATGCGCCGAGGTGGTCGAAAAGGGTGGCCGTGCCGACCGCGACGCCGTCGTCGGCCCAGTGGGCGTCGGCCTGCACCCCCACCCAGTCGTCGACCGGCAGCCGCGCCAGCGCCACGGTGAGGTCGCCGTTGATGTAGCCGACACCGGCGGTGCCCAGGTTGGTCACCAGGCTCGTGCCCTCGGCCACCATGGCCGCCCGGACGAACGGCGTGTTGTCGGTGCCCTCGACCACGTCGGCGGTGCGGTTGACGGTACGCTTGCGGGCGGCGTTCTGATGGTCGACGATCGCATGCGACCAGCCCACCCCGTCACTGCCGATGTTGATCGGCCTGCCCTGGTCCAGATCGGCCGGTGGTTCGAAATCCATTGCGGCCGTCCACTCCTCGCCGCGCGGCGGTGCGCCACGGCGGTACTGCACCAGCGTCGCGCGAGCCACCGTCACGCCGCCCTGCACGATCTCGCACTCCGCGTTGCGCACCCGCCTGCCGTCGCGGACCAGTCGCGTGACGGTCTCGGTCGGCACTCCTTTCGCGGCGCGGAAGAGGTCGACGGTGAGCCTTGCCGGCATCAGCTCCGGCGACCCGAACTGTGTCTCGAGCGCACGGGCAGCCAGGCCGACGACCGCGGGACCGTTGAGATGGTCGGCACCCCAGTGACTTTGGGCGAACCGCGTAGGTTGGAAGCGATCCTGGTCGAGCTGCGTGAAGTGTGCGGGTCGGGTCACCGGGGCATCTTCGCACAGTGCTGATCGTTCATCATCACTGGACGGTGCTGGACACATACTGCGGTGTTCCCGGACAATCGGCGGATGGACACCCGCCGGCTGCAACTGCTGCTGGCGCTGTCGCGGCTCGGCTCGATGCGGGCGGTCGCCGACGCACACGGACTCACCACGTCGACGGTGTCACAGCAGTTGGCCGCACTGGCCAGGGACACCGACACCCGGCTCATCGAACCCGACGGCCGGCGCGTGCGGCTCACCCCGGCCGGGCGGCGACTGGCCGACCACGCCGTGACGATCCTGGCGGCGGTCGACGCCGCGCGCCTCGACCTCGACCCCGAAGCCGACCCGGCGGGCACGCTGCGCGTCGGCGGGTTCGCCACCGGGATCCGGGTCTCGCTGTTGCCGATCCTCGACGAACTGTCCCGCAGCCATCCCCAGGTCGACGTGGTGATCAGCGAATACGAGCCGATCGAGGCGTTCCGTCTGCTCGCCGACGACGACCTCGACCTGGCGCTGACCTACGAGTACGACCTCGCGCCGGCATCGCCGGACGCCGTCCTGGAGGCGGTG
Source organism: Mycolicibacterium arseniciresistens (assembly GCF_030519285.1). Lineage (NCBI taxonomy): Bacteria > Bacillati > Actinomycetota > Actinomycetes > Mycobacteriales > Mycobacteriaceae > Mycobacterium > Mycolicibacterium arseniciresistens. Next base: position 3,755 of record NZ_JAUMSQ010000206.1, on the reverse strand, counting down.
CCACTGTGGTCGACACCCTGGGGCCTCGGAGTGCCCGACGACGACCCCAGCGACATCGCGGATCTCCGCGACTTCGCCGATCGCCGCTGGATCGTCAACTCCCGCAACACCGCCGACGAGGACGCTGTCCGCACGCTGGCGTCGCTGGCCGGTTTCACACCGACCATCGCCCACCAGATCGACAGCCTCGAGCTCGTCGAGGACCTGATCCGGACCGGCTACGGCGTCGGACTGCTGCCCGTGCACCGGCCGACGGGACCCGGAGTGCGGGTGCTGCCGCTGACCGAACCCGCCGTCATACTGACCGCGTTCGCCGTCACGCGGCGCGGCCGCTCGACGTGGCCGCCCCTGCGGCTGGTGCTCGACCGGTTACGGCCGCGGACCCGCCCGGTGCCTGCCGAATCGTGGCCGAGGCCGGCGGCCCGCCAGTGACGCGACCGGAATGCACTAGCCGCACTGATTTTGCGTCACTGCCCGAGGGTCAGCGGCTGCGCGGCGCGGTACTGATCCAGCACAGCAGGGGTGGCGTCGGCGGTGTAGGAGGCCGTGATGCCGAAGGACCACTGCGGCGGCTCACCAGCGGCGGCGAGCGTCCACGCCGCCTGCCGGGCAGCGCCGAGCGCCACATACTCCCCGGGGGTGGGAACGTGCACCGGCCTGCCCCAGATCGCGGGTGCGATCTTGCGGACGGCCCCGGATCGTGCCCCGCCGCCCACCAGGATGATGCGCTCCACCGCGACCCCCTGCGCCGCGATCTTGTCGATGCAGTAGGCCAGCGACGCCAGCAGTCCTTCGACGGCCGCCCGCGCCATGTTGGCGGAGGTGAGGTTCCGGGTCGTCGCCCCGTGCAGGGCGCCCGCCGACTCCGGCAGATTCGGTGAGCGCTCGCCGTCCAGGTACGGCACCAGCGTGAGACCCTCGGCTCCCGGCGGCGCCGACAGCGCCAACCGGTCGAGCTCGTCGAAGTCCACCCGGAGCAGCGCGGCGACCGCGGCCAGCACCGGTGCGCCGTTGAGTGTGCACACCAGGGGCAACTGCCGGCCGGTGGCATCGGCGAAACCCGCGACGATGCCTTCGGCGTCATGGGGTGCGGTGTGGCCGACCGCGCTGACCACGCCCGAGGTCCCCACGGAGATCACGCAGTCCCCCGGCTGGGCGCCGAGCCCCAACGCCGCGGCGGCGTTGTCCCCCGCGCCGGGCCCGAGCACTGCGCCGGCCGTTGTGCGGCCGGCCTCGTCGTGCGGACCGAGCACGACCGGCAACGACGGATTGCGGCCCCGCATGGCCAGCTCGAGGAGATCGCGGTCGTAGGCGTCGCGCTCCGCCGAGAAGTACCCGGTGCCGCTGGCGTCACTGCGGTCGGTACGCAGGTCGGCGATGTCGGTCGAACCGGACAGCCGCCACGTCAACCAGTCGTGCGGCAGGCACACCGCCGCGGTCGCATCGGCGTGTGCCGGTTCGGCATCGGCGAGCCAGCGGAGTTTCGCCGCGGTGATCGACGCCACCGGGACCACGCCGATGCGGTCCGCCCATGCGGCGCCGCCGCCGAGGTCGCCGACCAGATCCGCGGCCGCTGCCGCGGATCGGGTGTCGTTCCACAGCAGGGCATTCCGCACCACCGAACCGTGCTCGTCCAGACACACCATGCCGTGTTGTTGCGCGCCGACCGAAACGGCGGCGACGTCGTCGAGGCCGCCGGCGGCACTGACGGTGGCCTGCAACGCCGACCACCACAGCTGCGGGTCGACCTCCGTGCCGTCGGGATGCGGCGACGACGCCGCGCGCACCACCTCACCGCTCTCGGCATCGCAGATGACGACCTTGCAGGACTGCGTCGACGAGTCGAATCCCGCAACGAGCGTCACCGCTACCTCCTCGAGTCCGGTCGAATGTCCCAGCCTAGTCAGCCGGGCCGATGATTCCCGGACGCTGTGCGGGTCGGTACCGGTATGCGAAAACTCGTCATCACCCAGAACGCCACGCTGGACGGATCGATCGAGATGCTCGACGACTGGTTCGACCCGCAGCTGCAGGATCAGGAACTTCTCGACGAGACGCACCGCCAGGACCGGGAGTCCGACGCGCTGCTGCTCGGACGGCGGACGTTCGAGGACTTCCGGGGGTACTGGCCCGAGCAGACCGACGACAGCACCGGCGTCACCGACTACCTCAACCAGGTCGCCAAGTACGTGGTGTCCTCCACACTGGGGGATCCGGGCTGGGCGAACTCGACGGTGCTGCGTGGGGATCCGGTGGCCGAGGTGGCTGCGCTGAAGGCCGCACCGGGCCGCGACATCGTGCTGACCGGCAGCATCTCGCTCGCCCATGCGCTCATGGCGGCCGGAGCGGTCGACGAGCTCCGGCTGAACGTCTACCCGACGGTGCAGGGCCGCGGACGGCGGCTGGTCCCCGACGGCCTCACACTCCCCCGGCTCTCGGTGCTCGAGCCGGCGCGCACCTTCCCCTCGGGTGTCACCTTGCTCAAGTACCGCGTCGGCTGACTTCGCCGAAGCCGGGAACTCGGGGGTGCGCCGGCTGCGAGAATGCCGTTGTGGACACCGAGCGTCCGGGCGCCGAGAGGTGGGATGCCGATCGCGAGGAGACCGAGGCGCAGCGGCTGGACCGCAACTGGTCGAGCCTGCTGCAGGAACTCCGGGTGGCGCAGACCGGGGTGCAGCTGCTGACGGGCTTCCTGCTGACGCTGCCGTTCCAGGCGAGGTTCCCTCAGCTCGACGCGGTGATGCGGCTGGTGTACCTGATCACCGTGGCCTGTTCGGTGGGCGCCACGGTGTTGCTGGTGGCGCCGGTCGGCATGCACCGGTTGCTGTTCCGGCGACACCGGATGGAGGCGTTGGTCGCCGCCTCGCACCGGTACGCGATATGGGGCCTGCTGCTCCTGGGCGCCGCACTCACCGGAGTCGCCGTCGTCATCTTCGATACCGTCGCCGGGCGGACCGGTGCGTGGATCGCCGGTGGCGCGACGTTGCTGGCGCTGAACACCTTCTGGTTCGCGCTGCCGCTGTGGGGACGACGGAAGACCGACACGTCGTATTGAGGCAGATCAGGGTTTGTGAAGCGGATGCCGGGGGAACCCCCGGGCCATGTTGATTCGACGAGTCGCGCGCCCCATGTTGTCCGCCGTTTTCATCGGGCGCGGCGTAGACGCGCTGCGGAGCCCCAAGCCCGCCGCCGACGCCGCCCGACCGACACTCGACGGCCTGAGCAAGCTGCCCGATCCGGTCGGCCCCAATGTGCCGTCCGACGCCGAGACGGTCGCCAAGGTCACCGCGGCTGTCCAGATCGGAGGCGGCCTGCTGCTGGCGACGGGCAAGCTGCCGCGCTTCGCCTCGGCCGCACTGGCCCTCAGCGTGGTGCCGGGAAGCCTCGGCGCTCACGCCTTCTGGACCGAGACCGAGCCGGGGCGCAAGGCCGACGAGCGGCGCGCGTTCCTCACCGACATCAGCCTCATCGGCGGCCTGATCATCGCCGCCGTCGACACCGAGGGCAAGCCGTCCCTCGGCTGGCGCGGCCGCCGCGCCGCACGCAAGGTCTCCGTGGCCGTCACCTCCGCGCTGCCGGTGGGCGCGGCCGCGAGCAACTCGCTGACCGACAGCGAACTCGCCGAGAAGGTCGGCCACGGCCTGCACGTCAGCGCCGAGCGCAGCCGGGAGCTCGCACAGATCGCGCGTGAGCGCGGCGCCGAACTCGCCGAGGTCGCAGGCAAGCGCGGCGCAGAGTGGGCCGATGTGGCGCGT
>NZ_JAUMSQ010000205.1:0-326 GCF_030519285.1 Mycolicibacterium arseniciresistens | reverse complement strand
GACAGCGAACTCGCCGAGAAGGTCGGCCACGGCCTGCACGTCAGCGCCGAGCGCAGCCGGGAGCTCGCACAGATCGCGCGTGAGCGCGGCGCCGAACTCGCCGAGGTCGCAGGCAAGCGCGGCGCAGAGTGGGCCGATGTGGCGCGTGAGCGTGGCGCGGAACTCGCCGAGGTCGCGAGCAAGCGCAGCGCCGAACTGGCCGAGGTGGCAGGCAAGCGCGGCGCCGAGCTGGCCGACGTGGCAGGCAAGCGCAGCGCCGAACTCGCCGAGGTGGCTCGGGAACGCGGTTACGACTGGGCCGAACTCGCCCGCGAGCGCGGATCGGA
>NZ_JAUMSQ010000204.1:0-16826 GCF_030519285.1 Mycolicibacterium arseniciresistens | reverse complement strand
AGCTGGGGCCTGCGGGCCGCGCTCTGCTCGCCGGCGCGAAACTGGCCCTGCGGCGCCGCCGCGACAGCCCGCAAGCCGCGGCGTCACCGGCCGGTGAGCATGCGGTGGGCGAGGACACCGTCGTCATCCCGGCGATCTCGGTCTTCGTCGACCTCGCCGACTGGGATCGCGCCGCCGAACGGCTTGGTGGCAACAGTTATTCGATGCTGGCCGGATACGCGGCGGCGCTGGCCGCACGGATCGAGCGCTGCCACGCCGAACACGGGACCGTGGCGCTGCTGATCGCGCTCAGCGACCGCACCGTGCACGACACCCGGGCCAACGCACTGCGATTCGTCCGCGTCGACGTCGATCCGAAGGGGGTCAGCACCGACCTCTCGGCGGCGAGAACGGCGATCCGCGGTGCGCTCGCGACGTTGCGGGAGGTGCCCGACGAGACGTTCGCGCTGCTGCCGCTGACCCCGTTCATCCCGAAACGGGCGGTGCGGGGGATGAGCACCGCGGTTTTCGGTGGCCTGCCGGTGTCGTGCTCGAACGTCGGCGACCTGGATCCGGCGGTGTCGCGCGTCGACGGCACCGACGCCGAGTACTTCCTGTTGCGGCCGGTGGACCAGAATCTCCGCAGGGCCGAGATCGAGCGCGCCGGCGGTCATCTCGTGGTCGTTGCGGGCCGGATAGGCGGCCGGATGAGCATCGGCGTGGTCGCCTACCAGCCCGGGGCGGTCAACACCAAGGCCCGGCTCTCGGCACTGGCCACCGAGGTGCTCGGTGAGTTCAGGCTCGCCGGGGTGGTCGTCTGACCGGTGTGTCACGGCGATCCGCGGCCGCCTCGAGGAGATCGGCTGCCGTGGCGACGCTCTGAGCCGGCGTGGTCATCCGGGCCGCGAAGTCACGGGCGTTGGCCGCGTGGCGAGGCGCCAGCGTGGCGCGCAGACCGTCGCGCAACGAGTCCGTGGTGACCTTCGAGAAGCGCTGAGCCGTACCGACTCCCAGGCGTTTCACCTGTGCCGCCCAGATCGGCTGCTCGGCCCCGATCCACAGGATCATCGTCGGCGCACCGGCGCGCAGGCCTGCCGCCGTCGTGCCGGCACCACCGTGATGGACGACGGCGCGGCACTTCGGGAACACGGCTGCGTGCTTGACCGTCGGCACCACCTTGACGTGATCGGCAGTTGCGGCGCGCAGATCCCAGACCCCCGAGCACACCAGCGCGCGCTCACCGAGGTCGGCACACACCCGGGTGATCGTGGCCAGCGCATCCGCCGGCGATTCGACCGGCATGCTGCCGAAACCGAAGTAGATCGGCGGCGTCCCGGCGTCGATCCACGACGATGTGGCGGCGTCCACATCGGTTCCGAGTTCCAGTGTCAGTCCGCCGATCACCGGGCGGATCCCGGCCCAGTCCTCGGCCAGGCCGGGGAAGAACAGCGGGTCGTAGGCCTGGATCTCGACCGCGCCGCGCTCGATGATCCTGCGGATCGGGCGCACCCGGGTCGCAGGCAGGCCGAGGGCCCGGCGCTGGGCGTCCTCGGCGGGTTTCACCAGCCGCCAGTGCAGCGACTCCGCGGCCGGCCACACGGCATGCACCAGCCGGCCGGGCAACCGGACCGGAATGATCTGGGTGTTCGCCCGGAAAGGGAAGTAGTGCAACGCCGCAAGGGGGATGCCGAGGTGTTCCGCGACGTTCGCGGCCACATCCTCGTAGGTGGTTCCGGTCAGCAGGAGATCGGCGTCATGCGCCAAATCGACCAGGGCATTGCTCATTTCGGACCAGCCCTCGGACATGTACTCCCTGAGCTGGCGCAGCGCCGTCAGCGGGTTGCGCAGACCCCATGATTCGCGGAAGATCTCGGCCTCGAGTTGTTGCTGTGAGTCCACACCGTAGGGCACCGCAACGTCGAGTCCGGTTGCTGCGACGAACCCTACGAGGTTGGGCGGCACCGCGATTCGCACCTGATGTCCCCGGCGTTGCAGTTCGAGTGCGACGGCCGCGCAGGGCTCCACGTCGCCACGGGTCCCGTGGACCGCGATTGCGAATCTCATCGGGCTGCGCGCGACTCCCGTTCAACGAGCACAGCCGATTACATCACGCGATCCACCGCGGTGGGCGGTCAGGCCGGACCCGAAAGCCACCGGGGCGCACCGGTCGCAGCCCGTCCCATGTAGCGTTGTGAAATGTTCTTGCGCGCCCCTTCTCGAGGCGTGTTCGAACACGGCGGCCTGCCCGCCCTCGGCCGGTTGATCGTGCGTCATCCGGTGCTGGTGATCGTCGCGTGGGTCGCGACCGCGGTGGTGCTCCTGCTCACCGTGACACCGCTGGCCGTCGTCGCGCAGAAGAACCCGCCGCCCTTCCTGCCGGAACAGTCTCCGGTCCTCATCGCCGGCGAGAAGATGCAGGAGGCCTTCGGCGAGGCCGGGTCGGGCAACGTCGCCGTGGTGGTGCTGAGCAACGAGAACGGCCTGACGCAGGCCGACGAGGCCGTGTACGCCGACCTCGTCGCGAAGCTCAAGGCGGACACCACCTGGGTCGAGTCCACGCAGGACTTCCTGGAGACGCCCGAACTGCGCCAGGTGATGACCAGCGAGGACGGCAAGGCCTGGAATCTGCCGATCAGCCTGTCCGGCACGATGGGCACCCCGTCCGGTCAGGAGGCCTACCGCGAGGTCATCGCGCTCGTCAAGGAGACGACCGCCGGGACCACCCTGACCGCGAACGTCGTCGGGGCCGCCGCGACGCTCGACGACATCAACGCGATCGGCGCGCGTGACCAGGTGGTCATCGAGATCTCGACGGTGGTCACCATCCTGATCATCCTGACGCTGGTGTATCGCAACCTGGTGGCGATGCTGATGCCGGTGCTCACCATCGGCGTCTCGCTGGTGGTGGCCCAGCAGGTGGTCGCCGCGCTCGGCGAGGTGGGGCTGGGGCTCGGCCCGCAGACCCTGGTGCTGATGACCGGGATGATCATGGGCGCGGGCATCGACTACGCGGTGTTCCTGTTCAGCCGGTACCAGGAGCTGGTCAGGTCGGGCATGGAGTCCGACGACGCGCTGGTCGAGGCGCTCCGGTCGATCGGCGAGGTGATCGCCGGTTCGGCCGGGACGGTCGCGCTGACCTTCCTCGCACTCTCCTTCGCTACGCTCGGTGTCTTCTGGACCGTGGGACCGGCGCTGGCCGTCACCATCGCGATCGGGTTCCTGGCGTCGATCACGCTGTTGCCCGCGCAGATCGTGCTCGCCGGCAGGCGGGGCTGGGTCAAGCCGCGGCGCGATGACCGCACCCGGCGGTTCTGGCGGCGGACCGGGGTGCAGATCGTCCGCAAGCCGGTCATCCACCTGACTGCCAGCCTGGCGGTGCTGATGGTGTTCGCCGGGTGCACGGCCTTCGCCAAGTTCAACTTCGACGACCGGCAGAGCCTGCCCGCCGACGCCGAGAGCAACCTCGGATACGAGGCGATGACCAAGCACTTCCCGATCAGCACGACGCTGCAGCAGTTCATCCTCATCCGGTCGCCCGACCAGGACCTGCGAACCCCGCAGGCGCTGGCCGACATGGAACAGATGGCCGCACGGATCGCCCAGCTCCCGGACATCGACATGGTGCGGGGCATCACCCGACCGTCGGGCGAGATGCTCGAACAGGCACGTGCCACCTACCAGGCCGGGGAGGTCGGCGGGAAGCTCCGCGAGGCCTCCACCACGATCACCGACAACGACGGCAACCTCACCACCCTCACCGACGGCGCCGATCAGCTGGCCGACGTCCTCGACCAGATGCGCAACGGCGTCGTCGGCGCGCTGGGCAGCATCCGCGGACTCGCCGGCGCGCTGGACGAGATGGGCAGCACCGAGGGCGGCGGCAGCACACTCGACGAGATCGACAAGGCGGCCACGCTCGTGGGCAGCATGCAGGGCCTCGGGGACTCGCTGCGCGACAGCGTCACCCGGACGAACGACCTCTACGCCTGGGCGACGCCCGTGGTGAACGGCCTGAACCGGAGCATCGCGTGCAACGTCGATCCCGCGTGCGTCGCCGCCCGCAACGACCTGCGGCGCATCGTCGACGCGCGCAACGACGCCGCGCTCGACAGCCTCGACGCGCTCAGCACGCAGCTGGAGTCCACCAGCGGGACCGACACCGTCGACGAGACGCTGAAGGGCCTCAGCGAGAACCTGACCCGTGCCACCCAGGCCGCCCGGGAACTCGGCCTCGGCGAACCGGGGGAGGCGGAGACGCGGCTCAACGACCTGCTGAACGGCGCGAACACCCTTGCCGACTCGAGCCGCAGACTCGCCGACGGCGTGCGGCTGCTGGTCGACCAGACCCGCCAGATGGGCGGGGGACTGGACCAGGCGTCGTCGTTCCTGCTGGCGATGCGCAGCGACGCGGCGGAACCGCCGATGTCGGGTTTCTACATCCCGCCGGAGGTACTCACCCAGGCCGAGTTCGAGAAGGCCGCCAAGCTCTTCGTCTCCGAGGACGGCCGGACGGCGCGCTATCTGGTGCAGACCGCACTGAACCCGTTCGGAACCGAGGCGATGGACCAGGTGGCGGAGATCCTCGCCGCGGCCGAGAGCGCACGCCCGAACACGACGCTGGCCGGGGCCGACATCGAGATGGTGGGGTTCTCTCCGGTCAACCGCGACGTGCAGCACTACTACAACGGCGATTTCCGCTTCATCGTGGTCGTCACACTGGTCGTGGTCTTCCTCATCCTCGCGCTGCTGCTGCGGGCGATCGTGGCGCCGATCTACCTGGTGGCCACGGTGATCCTGTCCTACGCCTCCGCGCTCGGCATCGGCGTCGTGCTGTTCCAGTTCATCCTCGGCCAGGAATTGCACTGGAGCATCCCGGGTCTGGCGTTCCTGGTGCTCGTCGCGGTGGGCGCCGACTACAACCTGTTGCTGATATCGCGGATCCGTGACGAGTCGTGGCGCGGGGTGCGCTCAGGGGTGATCCGCACCGTCGGCGCGACCGGCGGCGTCATCACCTCTGCCGGCCTGATCTTCGCCGCATCGATGCTGGCTCTGACCGTCAGCAGCATCACCACGATCGTCCAGATGGGCTTCGTGATCGGCGTCGGACTGCTGCTCGACACGTTCGTGGTGCGCACCGTCACCGTTCCCGCGCTGTGTGTGCTGGTGGGCAACGCGAACTGGTGGCCCTCCAAGCGGCCCACCGAGAAGCCGCACGAGATATCACGCAGACCGCCACCGAAGAAGCGTCCGACAGCGACCCCGGCTCGACCGGATCCGGCCGGCGAGCACGACGACTGTGGCGACTGCGAATTCGCGGTCGCCGCCCAGGCGGCCGACCGGGTGGCCGAAGCCTGGACCGGCAGGCCCTAAGCCGGTCCGCCGGACTCCGCGGCCGCGCGGTAGCGCCGGACCGCCAGCGGACCGAACACCGCCAGGAGCACGACGAGCCAGGCAACGGCCGCGAGGAACGAGGCGCCGGCAGGCTCGCCCTCGGCCAGCGCGCGCATCGACTCCACGACCGGGGTCAGCGGCTGCACCCGCAGCGCGGGCTGCAACCACTCGGGGAACAACTCGATGGGCGCCACGCCGCCGGTGCAGAACGCCATGCCGATGGACGCCGCACCGAGCAGGGTGAGCAGTGCGGTGCTGCGGGACCGCACCGCGACGGCGATCACCACGGTGGCGAAGACGGCGACCACGAGCACCGGGATGAGCAGGAACGGGACCACCGCCAGCCAGCTGCCCTGGAACCGCAGCCCGAGCAGGAGCCCGACCAGCAGGATGATGCTGCCCGCACCGAGGGTCCGGACGGCCTCGGCGAGGACGCTGCCCGCCACGAAGCTGCGCCTGTCGACCGGCAGCACCCAGAAGCGGCTCAGCAGGCCGCTGTCCCGTTCGTACGGCAGCTGCAGACCCGCCCCGACCGCGCCCATCATGGCGCCGGCCACGGTGCACATCGGCACCAGGGCGGTCAGGTTGTCGCCACCGGTCAGGCGCACCATCGACGTGCTGACCACCAGGTAGTAGATGAGCAACAACACGGTGGGCAGCAGCAGAGACTGCAGCGGGACCATCGGGTGGCGCCGCCAGTGCGTCAGCACGCGGCCGGCGACGATCACCGTCGCCATCGGGAACGAGGTGCGGTGGCCGGTGGCCGCCGGACTGCTCATCGCGGCCGCCGCTGCATGCGCACCGCGACGGCGCCGAGTGTCACCAGCAGGCCGAGGCACCACGCCGTGGTGAGCGCCAGACCGCCTGTGCCGACGCTGCCGCCGGCCAGGCCGCGCATGGTGTCGGTGATCTGGGATACGGGCTGGTGCGCCACGAACGGCCGCACCCAGCCGGGGAACGACTCGGCGGGCGCCAGACCCGTGGACACCAGCACCAGCACGAGCTGCGGCACCAGCAGCAGCTGACCGGCTCCCGGGCGGCGCATCCACGTCCCGGCCGCATCGGCGCCCAGCGACAGCGCCAGCGTCAGCACCAGAGGGCACAGCAGGAACGCGACCGCCGGGCCGGGACCGCCGGTGAACCGGAAGCCCAGCGCGAACGCGGTTGCCATCGCCGCGGCGAGCGCCAGCACACCGCGGATCATGCAGTAGTTGATCCTGGCGATCATCGGGGCCAGCACGGTGATCGGCTGGGTGCGGAGCCGGGTCGAGAACCCCGATGCCTGTTCCCAGGCGGCCCGGTCGGCGGTGGTGACGGCGCCGAGGAGCATGGCCTGCAGGATGACGGCGGGCAGCACGTAGGTGGCGTAACTCATGTCGCCGGTGTCGATGACGTGCTGCAGCGCCACGTTGAGTCCCAGCAGCGTCACCACCGGCGCGAGAACACCCAGCGCCAGGTCGAAGTCGCGAACCGCGACCTGGACGGTCCGCTCGGTCAGCGCGGCGATCGCCGTCATCGGCTCAGCGCGGCCCGGGTCATGTGCAGGAACACCTCGTCGAGCGTCGGCTTGCGCAGGGAGATGTCGATCAGCTCCACGCCCAGTTCGTCGGTGCGGCGGCACACCTCGCTCAACGTCGCGACGCCGCCGAGCGCGCGGACCGAGACGGTGTTGGCGTCCTCGTCGGTGTCGATCTCGTCGATGTCGCCCAGCACGGCGCACACGCGTGCCATGTCGGCGGCGTGCACGAGGGTGACCTGGCAGTAGCTGCCACCGGCCCGCTGCTTCAACTCCTCGGCGGTGCCGCGGGCGACCACCCGCCCCGAGTCGAGGATCACGATGGCGTCACTGAGCACGTCGGCCTCTTCGAGGTACTGCGTGGTCAGCAGCACCGTGACGTCCTGCGCGGCCAGCGACGACACCAGCGCCCACACCTGCCTGCGGCTGCGCGGGTCGAGCCCGGTGGTGGGTTCGTCGAGGAAGAGCACCTTCGGCGGCACCACCAGCGCGGCGGCGATGTCGATGCGGCGGCGCATCCCGCCCGAATAGGTCTGCACGGGACGGTCGGCCGCCGACTCGAGGTCGAACTGGTCGATGAGTTCGTCGGCCCGCAGCAGCGCGGCCCTGCGCCGCAGCCCCTGCAGCCGGCCGAACAGGGTGAGATTCTCCCGCCCGGTCAGCAGCAGATCGAGGCAGGCGTCCTGGCCGGTCACACCGATGCTCTCGCGCACCTGAGCGGCCTGCTCGACGACGTCGTAGCCGGCCACCCGCGCGTGCCCCGATGTCGGCGAGACCAACGTCGACAGGATCTGGACGGTCGTCGTCTTGCCGGCACCGTTGTGGCCGAGCAGCGCCAGCACCGAACCGGTCGGCACCGAGAAGCTGACGTCCCTCAGTGCGGTCAAGCCGGGATAGGTCTTGGTCAGGCCGCTGCACTCGATCATCGGGTGCTCAGCCTCCGATGCGGGCCAGGCCGGCGCCGAGGTACTGCTCGGCACACTTCTGCCTGCGGATCTTGCCGCTGGTCGTGGTCGGCAGCGAGCCCCGCGACACCGGCACCAGGTCGGCGACGGTGAGGCCGTGGGTGTTCGCGACGGCGGCGGTGACCTCGTTCACCACCGAATCGAGCCGCTGTTGCGCCTCGGCGGCGCCGCCGGGGTCCTTCACCTCCGCCACGATCACCAGCTGCTCGGTCCCGTTCTGCTCCACCGCGATCGCCGCCACCCGGCCACCCGAGACGGCGCTCACGGTGGCTTCGATGTCATCGGGGTAGTGGTTGCGCCCGCGCACGATCAGCAGGTCCTTGAGGCGGCCGACGATGAACAGTTCGCCTTCGGAGATGAAGCCCAGGTCGCCGGTGCGCAGCCACCCCTCGGCCGGCGTGCCCGCGCTCGGCTGCTCGATCCGGCCGCCGAAGGTGTGTGCGGTCGCGTCGGGCTTGTTCCAGTAGCCCAGGCAGACGTTCTCGCCGCGCGTCCAGATCTCGCCGACGGCGCCCTCTTCGCACTCGCGTGCGGACTCCGGATCGACGATGCGCACCGCCGGCGAGTCGGGGGTGCCGTAACTGATCAGGCGGGTGCCGGCCGAGCTGCGTTCGGCGATGCCGTCGGACAGCTTGTCGGCGTCGAACGCGACGACGGTCGGCGGAGCGCCCGGGGCGTCGGTCGCCACGTACAGCGTCGCCTCGGCCAGGCCGTAGGACGGCCGGATCACGTTGTCCGGCAACCCGTGCTGGGCGAACCGCCGGGTGAACCGGTCGACCGTGGCGGGGTGGACCCGTTCGGCCCCACTCATGATGGCCAGCACGTCTGCCAGGTCGGCGCCGGCGAGGTCGGCGTCGGTGGTGCGGGCGGCGGCCAGGTCGAAGGCGAAGTTCGGGGCGGCGCTGAGCGCGCGCCGGTGGCTGCCGAGCTGCTGCATCCAGCGGGCGGGCCGGGTGAGGAACGCGACGGGGCTGGTGAACACGGTCTCCCAGCCGCCGAGGATGGGTGTGCAGATGCCGAGCAGCAGGCCCATGTCGTGATAGAAGGGCAGCCACGACACGACGGTGGTGCCCGCCGGTGCGACCCCGCCGTGGTGGGCGAAGAAGTACGTGGTCATCTGCTCGAAGTTGGTGGACAGATTGCCGTGCGACACGATCACACCTGCGGGGGTGCGGGTCGAGCCCGAGGTGTACTGCAGGTACGCCACCTCCGGACGAGCCTCGCGGCGACGATCCGGGCGCCGCCTGGCGTCCAGGTCGATGGTGTCCAGCTCGATGATCGTCGGCTCCGGGCCGTCGATGTCCTTCAAGCACTGCCGGACCCCGTCGACGGCGGTCGAGGTCGTCAGGATGATCCGGGGTCGCGCGTCGGCGAGGACGGCCTTCACGCGTTCGTCGCCTGCGGCCGAGGGGATCGGCGGCGACAGCGGGACCGCGATCAGGTTCGCCTCGAGCGCGGCGAGGAAGCCGGTCACGTACTCCATGCCCTGCGGGGCGGTGATCACCACACGGTCGCCGACCTCCGCGCAGGCCCGGAGCTGGTCGGCGAGGTTGACCGTCCGGCGATGGAGTCCCGCCCAGGTCACGCTGTCCGGAACGCCTTCAGGGTCCTTGTCGAAGTCCAGATAGGTGAAGGCGACGTCGTGGGGTTGCAGGCTCGCGCGCTCCCTCAGGACAGCAGGGATGGACGACTCGATCACATGTTCCCCCTCCGTGAACGCGCTCGAAATATTCGCGTTTGCAAAGTTTAGGCTAGGTTCTGCGCCCGCCGACCGCGTCCCTCGGGCGGTGTGACGCGGGCAAACGGTTGGCGTCCCCGGCGCGCCTGCGACTACCCTTGACGGGCTCACGATGATTCGTGTGCACCCCGCCATGTCAGTGAACCCCGCTTAGGAGCAGCCGTGATCACCGCAACGGACCTCGAGGTCCGCGCCGGGGCGCGCACCCTGCTCTCCATCGAAGGATCCGCGCTGCGGATCCAGCCCGGCGACCGGATCGGCCTGGTCGGCCGCAACGGCGCAGGCAAGACCACCACCATGCGCATCCTGGCCGGGGAGGGCGAGCCGTACGCCGGCTCCGTCGTCCGCAGCGGCGAGGTCGGCTACCTGCCCCAGGATCCGCGCGAGGGCGACCTCGACATGCTGGCGCGCGACCGGGTGCTCTCGGCGCGCGGACTGGACACCTTGCTGTCCGAGCTGGAGAAGCAACAGGTCCTGATGGCCGAGGTCGCCGACGACGCCACCCGGGACAAGGCGGTACGCCGCTACGGCGTGCTCGAAGAGCGGTTCGCCGCGCTGGGCGGCTACGCCGCCGAGAGCGAGGCGGGCCGGATCTGCGCCAGCCTCGGTCTGCCCGAGCGCATTCTGACCCAACCGCTGCGGACGCTGTCCGGCGGCCAGCGCCGTCGCGTGGAACTGGCCCGCATCCTGTTCGCCGCGTCGGAAGGCGGATCGGGTGCTGGAGGTTCAGGCACCACTCTCTTACTCGACGAGCCGACCAACCACCTCGACGCCGACTCGATCGGCTGGTTGCGCAGCTTCCTGCAGAACCATGCCGGCGGGCTGGTGGTGATCAGCCACGACGTGGACCTGCTGGCCGACGTCGTCAACCGGGTGTGGTTCCTCGACGCCGTACGCGGCGAGGCGGACGTCTACAACATGGGCTGGCAGAAGTACCTCGACGCCCGCGCGACCGACGAGCAACGCCGGCGCCGAGAACGGGCGAACGCCGAGAAGAAGGCGTCCGCGCTGCGCACCCAGGCCGCCAAGATGGGCGCCAAGGCCACCAAAGCCGTTGCCGCACAGAACATGCTGCGACGCGCCGAGCGGATGATCGCCGAGCTCGACGACGAGCGGGTGGCCGACAAGGTCGCCAAGATCCGGTTCCCCACACCTGCGGTCTGCGGCCGGACGCCGTTGGTGGCCAAGGGTCTCACCAAGACCTACGGCTCGTTGGAGATCTTCACCGGTGTCGACCTGGCGATCGACAAGGGCTCGCGCGTCGTCGTACTCGGACTCAACGGTGCGGGCAAGACGACACTGCTGCGGATCCTGGCCGGGGTGGAGAAGGCCGACGCCGGCGCCATCGAACCCGGTCACGGTCTGCGGATGGGGTACTTCGCGCAGGAGCACGACACCATCGACGGCAACGCCACGGTGTGGGAGAACATCCGCCACGCCGCACCCGACACCGGCGAGCAGGATCTGCGCAGCCTGCTCGGGGCGTTCATGTTCACCGGTCCGCAGCTCGATCAGTTCGCGGGCACCCTGTCCGGGGGTGAGAAGACCCGCCTGGCGCTGGCCGGGTTGGTGGCGTCGACGGCCAACGTGCTGCTGCTCGACGAGCCGACCAACAACCTCGATCCGGCGTCTCGAGAGCAGGTCCTCGACGCGCTGCGCAGCTACCAGGGTGCCGTCGTCCTCGTCACCCACGATCCGGGAGCGGCCGAAGCGCTCGACCCGCAGCGGGTGGTGCTGCTGCCCGACGGCACCGAGGACTTCTGGTCCGACGAGTACCGCGACCTCATCGAACTGGCGTAGCCAGAAAGCGAACCCTTTGTGGAATTCGCCCCGCCGCTTGGTTGACAGTTCCTAACCTGGGTACTCGTCGGGACAGTCGGGGCAAACACGGCGGGGAGATGTCGATGAAAGATGCCAACAAGTCCCGGGAGCAGTTGCTGACGGAACTTCGCAGGGCTTACGAGAGCGGAGCGAGCATTCGCTCTCTGGTGGCCACCACGGGCCGGTCCTACGGGTCGGTGCACAGCATGCTGCGCGAGGCGGGGGTCACCATGCGCAGCAGGGGCGGTCCGAATCACCGGACCCGCCGCGCCAGCTGACCGTCACTGCTGGCGGACCGACGCCTCGACGAGGTCGAGTACCGCACTGAGTTTCTGCGGGTCGTCACCGGAGGCGAGACGCGCGACGATGCCGTCGAGCACCAGATCCAGGTACATGTGCAGCACCTCGCTGGGAACGTCGTCGCGCAACCGGCCGGCCTGCTTCTGACGGCGCAGTCGGGCGGTGATCGCGGTCGTCAACTCGGCGGACCGTTCCGACCAGCCGCGGTGGAACGCCGGATCGTTGCGGAGTTTGCGGGCGATCTCCAGCCGGGTGGCCAGCCAGTCGAACTGTTCGGGTGCCGCCAGCAAGTCGCGCATCACCTGGATGAGGCCCTCGCGCGACGCCACCTCAGCCATCCGTTCGGCGTCCTCACGGGCCAGTTCGAAGAACAGCGTGTCCTTGTCCCGGAAGTGATGGAAGATCGCGCCGCGCGACAGCCCGATGGTCTGTTCGAGCCGCCGCACGGTCGCGTTCTCGTATCCGTTCTCGGCGAAGCAGCGTCGTGCGCCGTCGAGGATCTGGCGGCGGCGGGCCGCCAGATGGTCGTCGGTTACCCGCGGCAAGGGTCAACTCCTCGTGCAGCGCTCGCCGGCACGTGCTACTTGGACCGGAGCATGTTGCGCAGCACGTACTGCAGGATGCCGCCGTTGCGGTAGTAGTCCGCCTCCCCGGGGGTGTCGATGCGGACCACGGCGTCGAACTCGATCGGGTCGCCGCCGTCCTTGCTGGCCTTGACGTGCACGGTCTTGGGCGTCTTGCCCTCGTTGAGGTCCTCGATCCCGGTGATGTCGAAGGTCTCGGTGCCGTCCAGCTTGAGCGACGCCGCCGATTCGCCCTCCGGGAACTGCAGCGGGATCACGCCCATGCCGATCAGGTTCGACCGGTGGATCCGCTCGAAGGACTCGACGATCACCGCGCGCACCCCGAGCAGCGAGGTGCCCTTGGCCGCCCAGTCCCGCGACGACCCGGACCCGTACTCCTTGCCGCCCAGCACGACCAGGGGTGTGCCCTGCTCCGCGTAGTTCTGCGCGGCGTCGTAGATGAACGCCTGCGGCGCGTCATCCTGGGTGAAATCGCGGGTGTAGCCGCCGGATACGTCGTCGAGCAACTGATTCTTCAGCCGGATGTTGGCGAAGGTGCCGCGGATCATCACCTCGTGATTGCCGCGGCGCGACCCGTAGGAGTTGTAGTCCTTCTTGTCCACGCCGTGTTCGTCGAGGTACTGCGCCGCAGGGGTGCCGGGCTTGATGCTGCCCGCCGGCGAGATGTGGTCGGTGGTCACCGAGTCACCCAGCAGCGCGAGGACACGGGCGCCGCTGATGTCGGTGACCGGCTCGGGCTCGGCGGGCATCCCGTCGAAGTACGGAGGCTTGCGCACGTACGTCGAATCCTGGTCCCAGTCGAACGTGTCGCCGCTGGGGGTGGGCAGGTTGCGCCACCGCTCGTCGCCCTTGAACACGTCGGCGTAGTTCTTGACGAACATCTCGGTGTTGATCGCCGAGGCGATGGTGTCGCTGATGTCCTCCTGCGTCGGCCAGATGTCCTTGAGGAACACGTCGTTGCCGTCGTTGTCCTGTCCCAGCGGATCGGACTCGAAGTCGAAGTCCATGGTGCCGGCCAGCGCGTAGGAGATGACCAGCGGCGGGGAGGCCAGGTAGTTCATCTTCACGTCTGGGTTGATCCGGCCCTCGAAGTTGCGGTTGCCGGACAGCACGGCGGTGACCGACAGGTCGGCCTCGTTGATCGCCTTGCTGACGTCCTCCGGCAGCGGGCCCGAGTTGCCGATGCAGGTGGTGCACCCGTACCCGACCAGGTAGAAGCCGAGCTTCTCCAGGTAGGGCCACAGCCCGGCCTTGTCGTAGTAGTCGGTGACCACCTGCGAACCCGGCGCCATCGTGGTCTTCACCCACGGTTTGGTTGTCAGGCCCTTCTCGACGGCGTTCTTGGCCAGCAGCGCCGCGCCGATCATCACCTCAGGGTTGGAGGTGTTGGTGCAGGACGTGATCGCCGCGATCACCACCGCGCCGTGGTCGATGATGCAGTTGCCGACTTCGGCGGACTCGATCTTCACCGGCTTGCTCGGCCTGCCCTCGGCGCCGTTGGCGGCGGAGACCACGTCGACTGAAGTCTCGTCGGCGAACGACAGCGACACGGGGTCGCTGCCGGGGAACGTCTCCTCGACCGCCTCGTCGACGTTGGAGTGCGCGGCGGAGTTGCCGTTCTCCACGTAGTTGTGGATGTCCTTGCGGAACGCCGACTTCGCGTCGTCGAGGGCGATGCGGTCCTGCGGGCGCTTCGGCCCGGCGATCGAGGGCACCACGTCGGCCAGGTCGAGCTCCAGGTACTCGGAGAAATTCGGCTCGCGCGACGGGTCGTGCCACATGCCCTGCTCTTTGGCGTACGCCTCGACCAGCGCCAGCTTCTCCTCGCTGCGACCGGTCATCCGCAGGTAGTCGATGGTCACCTCGTCGATCGGGAAAATCGCTGCGGTGGAACCGAATTCAGGGCTCATATTGCCCAGCGTGGCCCGGTTGGCCAGCGGCACCTCGGCGACGCCCTCGCCGTAGAACTCGACGAACTTGCCGACCACGCCGTGCTTGCGCAGCATCTCGGTGACCGTGAGCACCACGTCGGTGGCCGTCACGCCGGGGCGACGCTCGCCGGACAGCTTGAATCCGACGACGCGGGGGATGAGCATCGACACCGGCTGGCCCAGCATCGCGGCCTCGGCCTCGATGCCGCCCACGCCCCAGCCCAGCACGCCGACGCCGTTCTCCATCGTGGTGTGGCTGTCGGTGCCCACGCAGGTGTCGGGGTAGGCAACGGTGACCGATTCCCCTCCATCTTCGCCCGCCCGATCACGCTCCATGACGACGCTCGCCAGGTACTCGATGTTGACCTGGTGGACGATGCCGGTGCCGGGCGGGACGACCTTGAAGTCGTCGAAGGCGCCCTGTCCCCAGCGCAGGAACTGGTAGCGCTCGCCGTTGCGCTCGTACTCGATCTCCACGTTGCGTTCGAAGGCGTTCGCGGTGCCGAACAGGTCGGCGATCACCGAGTGGTCGATCACCAGGTCGGCCGGTGCCAGCGGGTTGACCTGCTGTGGGTCGCCGCCCAGGTCGCCGACGGCCTCGCGCATGGTGGCCAGGTCGACGATGCAGGGCACGCCGGTGAAATCCTGCATGATCACGCGCGCCGGGGTGAACTGGATCTCGATGCTGGGATCGGCCTCCGGGTCCCACTTGGCGATCGCCTCGATGTGGTCCTTGGTGATGTTGGTGCCGTCCTCGGTGCGCAGCAGGTTCTCCGCGAGCACCTTGAGGCTGTAGGGCAGCTTGTCGGTGCCCTCCACCGCGTCGAGGCGGTAGATCTCGTAGTTTTTGTCCCCGACTGTCAGCGTGTCGCGGGCTCCGAACGAATTCACCGAATCCTTGCTGCTCACTTCAACTCCCGGCTGTCAACGTGCCGCGACGGGCTGTGTCGGCGGCGTTTCGATTCTAACAGTACGCTTGTCCTGCAAAGAACCCAAGGGGGGTGTCACCCAGTCTCGTCGCCCCCGGTGGTGCGTGCCACCGGAACGGATACCCACGCTCGGGGGCGGTGATTCCCGCTCCTGGTTACCGCCGGGACGATCAGTTACCTTCCTCCTGTGACCGGACCGCACGTGCTGCCGTTCCTGCCCGCATTCGTCCCGCGGGAGCTGTGTGACACCGTCGGCGTCGACCCCACCCAGCCCGGCGCCATCGCCACTTGTGTCGACATCGTCCGTACCGACGTGGGCGGCGACGGAGTGAGTGCCCGCGGCGCCTCGCCGGAGCAGGTCGCGGCGCTGCAACAGGTGGTCACCGATGCCCGCGACGACGGCATCGACCTGAAGATCGTCGTCATGGACCGCAACCCCGCGATCGACACCCCGCTGCGCGACGTGGCCACCGAGGTCGGCGAGGCGTATCCGGATTCGACCGTGCTGGTCCTCAGCCCCTCCTACGCCGGCACGTACAGCACGACCTTCGACCGCGCCACCCTCGAGGCCGGCCAGGACCTCGCCAAGACCGGCGACCCGGTGCAGTCGTCCGCCAATTTCGTCAGTCAGTTGGAAACCGGGGATTTCCCCTGGACGGCATTGACCATTGTGCTTGTCGTCGGGGTCCTCGCGGCGACCGTGGCCACTCGGTTGCTGCAGATACGCAGCAAATGCGCTCGTGCCGACAAAACTGCCGAAAGCACTGTCCGGCAAGCCTGATGGCGTTGTCGCGCTAACGGCGGCAAATTACAAACATCACAATTCGGTCACACCTATTTCAATTACAAGCATGTAATTTGTGACTTGAGTTTCTTTAGCGTCCATTGTGACGTACGGTGCCGTTGGTGGCTATTGATGCAGTTGTGCAGGATGTGACTGGTGCGATCAGAGGTACCGCTGTGACCGCATTTCGCCGCGCATCCGTTGATCTCGAGGAGACCTGAGTCGACATGAGACCCTTCTCTCGCGCCTCGGCGTACCGGATCTGCGCACTGCCCCTTGCCACGTCCATGCTGCTCGCCACCGCACTGTGGAGCGGCCCGGTGGCCGCGGCGGACCCCAACGGCGCCGCCGGAGTCGCCGGCCTGGTGTCGGCGGTCGCCAACGCCGACCAGGAACTGCAGGAACTCGGCGCCGCTGTGCAGACCCAACAGGAGAGCGTCAACAAGGCGATCGTCGAGGTCCAGACCGCCCGCGACGCGGCCGCCGCCGCCCAGCGTGACGTCGAGGCCAGCCGCACCGGCATCGAGGACGCCAACATCGCCATCGCCGCCGCCCAGAAGCGCTTCGACACCTTCGCGGCGGCCACCTACGTCAACGGCCCGTCGAGCTCCTATCTGACCGCGTCCGACCCGGCCGACGTCGTCTCCACCGCCGCCACCGGCCAAGCGCTCTCGACCAGTTCGCAGCAGGTCCTCGCGAATCTGCAGCGCGCCCGCACCGAACAGGTGAACAAGGAGTCGGCGGCACGGCTGGCCAAGCAGAAGGCCGACGAGGCCGCGGCCGCCGCGCAGACCAGCCAGGACGCTGCGGTGGCGGCGCTGACGCAGGCGCAGAGCACCTTCGGTTCGCAGCAGGCGGAGCTGACCCGGCTCACCGCCGAGCGGGGTG
>NZ_JAUMSQ010000203.1:0-458 GCF_030519285.1 Mycolicibacterium arseniciresistens | reverse complement strand
GAGCCGCCGACCACCGGGGCGCACAGCACCACCAGCAGGCCGGCCGTGCGGGCCGGGAGGTAGTTCAGCACGTCGTCCAGACGCGCCGCGGCCCAGCCGAAGTTCGCATAGCGCGGCGAGCGGTGCCCGATCATCGCGTCGAGGGTGTTCGCGCCGCGGTAGACCAGCACGCCGGGCACGCCGGCCACCGTCGCCCACCACAGCGGCGCCACCTGCGCGTCGGAGGTGTTCTCGGCGATCGACTCCACCGTCGCTCGCGTCAGGCCCGCGGCTTCGAGCACCGACGGGTCACGGCCGCAGAGTGACGGCAGCAGCCGGCGGGCCCCGGCGAGGTCGCCGGCCTCCAGCAGCGCCGACATCTCGGCTCCGACCTGTGCGAGCGACGTACCGCCGAGCGCGACGAACGTCGCCAGGCCCGTCACCGACGCGGTCACCAATCCGCCGCCGCGCCGCGACGT
>NZ_JAUMSQ010000202.1:0-16448 GCF_030519285.1 Mycolicibacterium arseniciresistens | reverse complement strand
GCCTCCAGCAGCGCCGACATCTCGGCTCCGACCTGTGCGAGCGACGTACCGCCGAGCGCGACGAACGTCGCCAGGCCCGTCACCGACGCGGTCACCAATCCGCCGCCGCGCCGCGACGTCCGCTGCGCCGACACACCGAGCGCGGTCAGCAGGCCGAGCAGCACACCGGTGTGCGCGACGCCGGCGGCACGGCTGTCGGCGTAGGTCGCCCGTTCCAGAGCGGCGGCGGCGCCGCCGAACAACGCCACCGGATGGCCACGCCGCGGATCGCCGAACGCGAGATCGGCCGCACAACCGGCCGCCACCCCCGCTGAGATCGACACGCAGGGAAGCGTCTCACGGCTGATCACGGGTGGGCGCGGAGGGTTTCGAACCCCCGACCGCTGGTGTGTAAAGGGACCGACAGTGTGAACCTGTGTGCGATGGCGTCCGTTAGGTCTAGGTGGGGACCACGCCGCCGTTCACCGGGTTTCGTCGTGTCCGCGCCCGTCTTGGGACTCTGGTGGTCCACTGCCGAACGAGCGTTCGGCGCTAGGGTGGCCGCGGGCATCGTCCCCGACCAGGTGAGCGGATCGTCTTGCCCGTCGGCGCGACGATGCCATGTGACCTTCACCCGTAGTTCGGAGCCGTAGGCCGTGGTATCCAGAATTCGTAAGCGCTGCGACCGTCGACGCGGTCGATAACGGCGGGTGCGCGCTTTGTACTGACGCCTGGTCCGGCGATCCGTATGTTGAGCCTGGAATAGTCGCGATCGTTCCACAGCTCCCATTTCGCCCCGACCGGTGTCCGACGCGCCACGGCACGCCCTCGGCCAGTAGCCTGCTCAGCCGCGAGGCGAGTTCTTCTCAAATGCATCAGCGCCACGCCTTGCCGCAGATGCCGACTCCGTTTCGGCAACCGCGACCTGCTCCGCTGCTTTGGTGGCCCGCTCGGCTTGCTGTTCGGCCTCCGCTTGATAGTGCTCGGCCTTCTCCTGGGCTCGGCCTAGCCGCCGTGCCGACGCCAAACACCAGTTTTCTTCGCAACCGCTGCGCCATAGACAGCCTGGACCGTTCATCTGTCGATTACCGGGAAGGCTCCAGGAGCAAGAAACGACAGAAACGCTGACGCCATTGGGTAGCCGAAGCCCTCAAGAGCAAGCACCCGCTACGATTCCGCAGCGAGCCAATCGCGGCGGCCACAGTGTCGCGCCATATATTCCAGTCAACTTCACCGCTAACAACGTTCGTCCATCGCCATGGCGCGATCACGGTTATGGCGGCGGAGGTGCTGCAAACGATGGCATCTTCAGAGTTCAGCGTGAGGGTTGCCACTCCCATCGCGGACTTCCAGGCGGCTAGTCGGAACATCTAGAGCGGTGAGAAATGACCTCGTTCCCAGACACTCTCGCGGAAACCCTCATCCGGCTCAGCCTGGTAACGCTTTCCCGCCATGTCGGCATACTCCCGATGGTTGTCATGCTTGTTTCGAAGCTGAGGCTCTACCGAGCACAACACGGCGCTGGAGAGCTACAGAGACTAAGCCTGGCGCACCTCGTAACGGCCCTCATCGTCATCGAAATACAGTGCACCGTGCACGAACTCCTCTGGTTCGCAGACGAGTAGCGCAATGACTTTCTGGAACATGGCGTCGTACTCATCAATCCCGTGGTCTGGATTGGCTTTGAACACCAGTCGGCGAGCACCTAATTCTTTTGCCTCTTCCTTGGTGCTGGTCAGCACTGTCTTCCAGGTGCGTCTCTTCCCTGCGTCGGCCGCGTCGGCCCGGACAACAAATGTTGCGTGCTCGCCCCTCCATGGACTTATAGCCACCGCGTCCTCACCGTAGCCTTCGTACCAGATGACCAGGATCAAGTAACCGTTGTCTTTGCCATTAGCGGGAAAGGCGCCTTCATACATGGTGCAAGCGCCGGATTCACTCAGATGAGTCCAAAGCTGCGTGAGCACATCCAGCCGCCTCTCATCTATCTCCCCGCCGCGAAATCGTCCAGATCGCCTAATGCCCGTGACGAAGGGCTGAATTCGCTCACCTGGCGGGTGGATGACCAAGGGCAGACGGCTGGTGGGTGGCTGTGGGACCTTTTCAGGATCGGGTTCGAGGACGAAATCGAACGCTCCACTCCTCAAGGCGCATAGTTGATCAAGCCCAGTCCCATAGAAGTGACCCGGTTGAGCCTCGATACCGGAGAAGAACCGATCCACCTGGGTTGCCACCCGCCTCAAAATGTTGATTGAGGCAATGACGTGGGCCGGCAGACGCAGATTGATGTACTCAGTTGTTGGAGGGGGCAGCAAACGCGCCAGCATGGGAAACAAGTGGCTGCTGTAATCCTGGCTGGCGAAAGTGAGCACAACGGCCCTCCGCAGAAATGCCAGGCTCGCTCGGGAGCGGCGCAGCGCAGTCGCTCCGGAAGTCCACGAAAGCTCACGCGGGATCTTTCCAAACTCTGCATCCAAAGCCTGCATCGCAACATCTGGGCGATCTCCGAGAAAGTTGCCATGATCTTTCTGCAACGCTGCGATCAGTGCTTTGTCTTCGTCAACGATCAGGGATACTTTTTCCAGGATCTCGTCTGCTGAGTGTTCAGCGAATGGGCCTGGGCGTGTGGATAATTCACGAAATCGCCACGCAAGGTAGCCGTGGTGGTCATCCGGAGATTCAGTGAACGCTTTCAAGCTTTCTTCGATCTTGTCCATTTCCACAGCGGTCGCATGCCGGGGCGCTAACCTCTCGGCCATCTCGGCCAGCGTCGACATATCGACGATCAGGGGTGAGCGGTCGCTAGGGGGTGGCTGTGGTGCTCGGACATATCCAGCGGCAGTGTCGTTGCGGTACCTGAGTGTTCGTTCCACTTGCTTGCGGCGAGTCTCATTCATCGTTGTGTAGCCCGCTGGATGATGGCGTCGGTCCTCTTTGATGGCTTTCTTCAGCGCATGGCGAGAGACACCGAAGGTCGCTTCGTACTTCGTGTAGACCTCATTGAGGGCGTCGCCTTGTCTCGGTGCGATGTACGCATCCCGATACGCCGCACACAGAGCGGCGATCTGCTCCACGGATAGTGTCTGGGAGGCCGAGCCTTGGTCGTCGACGTTAGTCCGCGAAGCCGTGGAGAGGGCAGATGACGACTCTCTGGGCTTCGGCACTGCCATGGGCCCGGACTCGCGATAGCAGGGCTTACACACGGTCGCTTTAGTCGTGAACTTCCGCCACTTCCCGCAGCGCGGGCACTCGCGGACGATCGCATCGTCGGCAGCCACGAAACCTCCCGTCGTTGGCTGAACTCCTTGAGTCATGGTCCCAAGCACGGCCGGGCGACTGAAGCAATTCGGTCTTGTGGTGGAAGAAACTTGCCGGCGACGCCGCTCGGAAACTTTCGTCTTGGCGCCAATGACTCGCAACGTGCAGAGAAGCCCGAGAAGCCGTGTTCAGACTGCTTCTTGGTCCACAACTTGAAGTGCGGCCGCAGGTAGAACTGGTGGTGACGGCCGATCCGGATACGCCCCACCGTGTCGGCGGTTGGCCGCCGCCAGCAGCCACGTAGACCGTCCGTGCGAGTGCTTCCCATCGTGGCCGGTAAACGCGCCCACGCGGTAATTCCCTACCTGGCCAATGCCTTGGCTCTAATCTTCCGGAGGACGCCCTGTTTCTCGTTCTTGCTCTGGCTGCGGATCTCGGCCATCAGCTTGGTCAGGCCCGAGTCGGCGCAAAGGTCCTCGTTCTGCTGGGCAGCTAGCTGGTCTTCCAGCTATGCCGCCAGTAACAGCGCGGGTGTGGGATTCATTATCACGCCCGCGAACGATGGCTTGGTCAATGCCTCTGATCTTGGTCGGCTCACGGCGCCCATCGCAAGCTCGCCATGGTCGGGGCCAGTGCTGCTTGCCTGATCTTGACCTCTTGAATAGCAGGACGGGGTCTGCCGGTGGGGTCGTCGGGGCGCTCGGGGTTGCGCGTGTCTAACTAAGTACGTTCGCGACAAGGGCGCCGACGCGCGTCGTCCTGTTGACGGCTCATGGAGCCCGATGATTGCAGACCACACAGACAACCTGTCAGGTAGTCGCAGCCGCCCGAGAGCGAAAGCGGAGCGTTGCGCTGAGGGTGCAGCCCCGGGTGAAGCAATAGGCTGATCGCGAAATCGCCCTCCCACCAGCGTAGGTGGCGGGGCTCGAATCCGCGACATCAAGATCACAAACTGGGCGAGCTCTTCGACGGTGTGCCAGTTGCACCAAGGGGGCCAGTGGTCCACCGGAACAGGCCGTTCACGTTCGTCCTAACCCCAAGGCGACATGGGCGGAGTACGCGCTTCCGACCTGTGCAGTAGATGACGTCAATAGATCGAACCCGACCTTGCAGAACAGAGTCACCTACGCTGCCCTCAGTCTCCCGCAAGAGGTCGACAGGTTGGCTCAGGACGAAGACAAGTGACCCCAAACCATCTTGAACCCGCGTCGAGATTGGGACACTGTTTGGACACCCGACAGTCACCAGGCGCCCGCCGCGCAGCCACGGCGTCGAACGGTTCCGACCTGAGCTGATCACGGGTGGGCGCGGAGGGTTTCGAACCCCCGACCGCTGGTGTGTAAAACCAGAGCTCTACCACTGAGCTACACGCCCGTGCGGGGCAGGCTACACGGCGGTGACCTGCGACCGGAAATCAGTCGGCGGACGCCAACGATGCCAGCGCGGCGGCCCACACGCCCTGGTCGCGCGGCTCCCCCGGCTGCTTCATCTCGGCGAACCGGATGGTCCCGGAGCGGTCCACCACGAACGTCCCGCGGTTGGCATATCCGGTGTCGTCGTTGAACACCCCGTAGGCCTTCGCGACGGCGCCGTGCGGCCAGAAGTCGGCCAGCACGGGGAACGAATAGCCGTGGCGGCCGGCCCACGCCTTGTGGGTGGGTGGCGGCCCGACCGAGATGGTCAGCGTCGCCGTGTCGGCGTTGTCGTAGCGGGACAGGTTGTCGCGGATCTCGTCGAGTTCGCGCTGACAGGTCGGGGTGAACGCCAGCGGGAAGAAGACCAGCACCACGTTGCGCGCACCACGGAAATCCGCGAGGCCC
Source organism: Mycolicibacterium arseniciresistens (assembly GCF_030519285.1). NCBI lineage: Bacteria > Bacillati > Actinomycetota > Actinomycetes > Mycobacteriales > Mycobacteriaceae > Mycobacterium > Mycolicibacterium arseniciresistens. Next base: position 11,391 of record NZ_JAUMSQ010000202.1, on the reverse strand, counting down.
ACCGGCGTGCCGTGCTGGTTCTTCAGTGTGAAGTCGGGTGCCTGCGCCCCCGGCCCCAGCACTAACGCCTTCCCGCGGCCTTGGACTTCGGCTGCACCAGCCGGCTGGCGATCCAGTCTCCGAGATTGGCCGACGACGTGGGCATCAGCCCGGCGGTCGGCGCCGACTCGGCGATCTCCGCCGGCTGCACGTGACCCGGCTTGCCCGTCTTCGGGGTGACCACCCAGATGACACCGTCCTCGGCCAACGGGGTGATGGCATCCATCAACCGGTCGACGAGGTCGCCGTCGTCGTTGCGCCACCAGAGCAGGACCACGTCGACGACCTCGTCCGCATCCTCGTCGAGCAGCTCACCGCCGCACGCGTCCTCGATGTCGGCCCGGATGTCGTCGTCGACGTCCTCGTCCCAGCCCAACTCCTGGACAACCTGTCCTTTTTCAATGCCCAGCCCCTGGGCGAAGTTCGGGGCGTCCGCCGCCGCGACCACCGTCGGTCCTCCTTGTGTCTGTGAGTGCACCGGCCCTATCGTCGCACGCCGCCCTGCTGATGCGGATGACTGGCGGCCCGGTTTGTCAATATGAGGCACCACACCGGTCGGCACGGTCTGCAGACGTTACCGCGTGCCACCCCCCGCCGTCGGATAGTTCGGCTCCTCACCCCCAGCGGTGCGGTTCGGGCACGATGGGAGGACGATGGAGGTCGTTGGCGCCGATCGCGCCCGCACCCCCGTACCGCACTACCAAGGAGCGGAAGTTGACCACCGAGTTCGCGCGCCAGGACCTGGCTCAAAACTCATCGAATTCACCCGAGCCCGACCGGGTCCGGGTGATCCGTGACGGTGTCGCGTCGTACCTGCCCGACATCGACCCCGAAGAGACATCAGAATGGCTGGAATCGTTCGACGCACTGCTGGAGCGGTCCGGCCCCTCACGGGCGCGCTACCTGATGCTGCGCCTGCTCGAGCGCTCCGGTGAGCAGCGCGTCGCCATCCCGGCGTTGACCTCCACCGACTACGTCAACACCATCCCCACCGAACTGGAGCCGTGGTTCCCCGGCGACGAGGACGTCGAGCGCCGGTACCGGGCGTGGATCCGGTGGAACGCCGCCATCATGGTGCACCGCGCGCAACGGCCGGGAGTCGGTGTGGGCGGCCATATTTCGACATATGCGTCGTCGGCTGCGCTGTACGAGGTCGGCTTCAACCACTTCTTCCGCGGCAAGAGCCATCCCGGCGGCGGCGACCAGGTGTTCATCCAGGGCCACGCCTCCCCCGGCATCTACGCCCGCGCGTTCCTCGAGGGGCGGCTGACCGCCGACCAACTCGACGGTTTCCGGCAGGAGCACAGCCACCCCGGTGGCGGGCTACCGTCCTACCCGCACCCGCGGCTGATGCCGGACTTCTGGGAGTTCCCCACGGTCTCGATGGGGCTGGGCCCGATGAACGCGATCTACCAGGCGCGGTTCAATCACTACCTGAACGACCGCGGCATCAAGGACACATCCGATCAGCACGTGTGGGCGTTCCTCGGCGACGGTGAGATGGACGAGCCCGAGAGCCGGGGCCTGGCCCACGTCGCCGCGCTGGAGGCGCTCGACAACCTGACCTTCGTCATCAACTGCAACCTGCAGCGCCTCGACGGGCCGGTGCGCGGCAACGGCAAGATCATCCAGGAGCTGGAGTCGTTCTTCCGCGGCGCCGGCTGGAACGTCATCAAGGTGGTGTGGGGCCGCGAGTGGGACGCGCTGCTGCACGCCGACCGCGACGGTGCGCTGGTGAACCTGATGAACACCACCCCCGACGGCGACTACCAGACCTACAAGGCCAACGACGGCAGTTACGTCCGCGACCACTTCTTCGGCCGCGACCCGCGCACCAAGCAGTTGGTGGAGAACCTGTCCGACACCGACATCTGGAATCTCAAGCGCGGCGGGCACGACTACCGCAAGGTCTACGCCGCCTACCGGGCCGCGACGGAGCACAAGGGCCAGCCGACGGTGATCCTGGCCAAGACCATCAAGGGCTACACCCTCGGCAAGCACTTCGAGGGCCGCAACGCCACCCACCAGATGAAGAAGCTTGCGCTGCAGGACCTCAAGGACTTCCGCGACGCGCAGCGCATCCCGATCACCGACGAGCAGCTCGAGGACAATCCCTACCTGCCGCCGTACTACCACCCCGGACCGGAGGCGGCCGAGATCCGCTACCTGCTCGACCGGCGCCGTGCGCTCGGCGGGTTCGTGCCCGAGCGGCGGACGAAGTCCAAGGCGCTGACACTGCCCGGCCGCGACGCCTACAAGGCGCTGAAGAAGGGCTCGGGCAAGCAGGAGGTCGCCACCACCATGGCGACCGTGCGCACGTTCAAGGAACTGTTGCGGGACAAGAACATCGGGCACCGCATCGTGCCGATCATCCCCGACGAGGCGCGCACGTTCGGGATGGATTCGTGGTTCCCGAATCTGAAGATCTACAACCGCAACGGCCAGCTGTACACGTCCGTGGACGCGGAGTTGATGCTGGCGTACAAGGAGAGCGAAGTCGGCCAGATCCTGCACGAGGGGATCAACGAGGCCGGCTCGGTCGGCACGTTCATCGCCGCGGGCAGCGCCTACGCCACCCACAACGAGCCGATGATCCCGCTCTATATCTTCTACTCGATGTTCGGTTTCCAGCGCACCGGTGACAGCTTCTGGGCCGCGGCCGACCAGATGGCCCGCGGCTTCGTGCTGGGCGCCACGGCCGGGCGCACCACGCTGGTCGGCGAGGGGCTGCAGCACGCCGACGGCCACTCGCTGCTGCTGGCCTCGACGAATCCCGCTGTGGTGGCCTACGACCCGGCCTTCGCCTACGAGATCGCCTACATCGTCGAGAGCGGTCTGGAACGGATGTACGGGGAGAACCCGGAGAACGTGTTCTTCCACCTCACCATCTACAACGAGCCCTACCAGCAGCCCGCCGAGCCCGAGGACCTCGACGTCGAGGGCCTGCTGCGCGGCATCTACCGCTACAAGCGCGGGCCGGAGGGCAAGTCGAACACCGCCCAGATCCTGGTGTCGGGCGTCGGCATGCCCTCGGCGCTGCGGGCGGCCGAACTGCTGGCCGAGGACTGGGACGTCTCGGCCGACGTCTGGTCGGTCACCAGCTGGGGCGAGCTGAATCGCGACGGTGTCCAGGTCGAGAAGGATCTGCTGCGCCACCCGGAGCGGCCCGCGGGCACCCCGTACATCACCAAGGTGCTCGAGGACGCGGCCGGACCGGTCGTGGCGGTGTCGGACTGGATGCGCGGCGTGCCCGAGCTGATCCGTCCGTGGGTGCCCGGCACGTACATCACGCTGGGCACCGACGGGTTCGGCTTCTCCGACACCCGGCCCGCGGCACGGCGTTACTTCAACACCGACGGTGAATCGGTCGCGGTCGCGGTGCTGGAGGGGCTCGCCCGCGACGGCAACATCGACTCCTCGGTGGCTGTCGAGGCGGCCAGGCGCTATGAGATCGACGACGTGATGGCCGCCCCCGAGCAGACCTCGGATCCCGGCGTCGCCTGACGGTTGGAGGAAGCCGCCAAATACTGGCGTAGATTTTAGGGATGCCCGACAATCGGTACGTCCCGCCGGCGTCGACCCTCGAGGTGTTGCAGACGGTGCCGGACGCGGTGCTGCGCCGGTTGAAGCAATTCTCCGGCCAGCTCGCCACCCAGGCGGTGCACGTGATGGAGGAGCGGCTGCCGTTCTTCGCCGGCCTCGAGGCCTCGCAGCGGGCCAGCGTGCAGCTCGTGGTGCAGGCCGCGGTGGTGAACTTCGTCGAGTGGATGCGGGATCCGCAGAGCGACGTGAGCTACACCGCGCAGGCCTTCGAGGTGGTGCCCCAGGATCTCCGCCGGCGCATCGCGCTGCGCCAGTCCGTCGAGATGGTCCGCATCACGATGGAGTTCTTCGAAGAGGTGGTGCCGCTGCTGGCCCGCAACGAGGAACAGCTCACGGCGCTGACCGCGGGCATCCTGCGCTACTCCCGCGACCTGGCGTTCGCTGCGGCCACCGCGTACGCCGACCAGGCCGAGGCGCGCGGCGCCTGGGACACCCGGATGGAGGCCAACCTGGTCGACGCGGTGGTGCGCGGCGACATCGGACCGGAACTGCAGTCCCAGGCCGCGGCACTGAACTGGGACGCCACCGCGCCCGCGACCGTCATCGTGGGACTGCCGCATCCCGATCGCAAGGATCTCGCCTCCGACGACGTCCGCGACGTGGTGAGCCGCAACGACCGGGCGGCCCTGACCGATGTGCACGGCAACTGGCTGGTCGCGATCGTCTCCGGGCCGCTGTCGGTGACCGACCGGTTCGTCACCGACCTGATGAGGGCGTTCGCCGACGGCCCGGTGGTGGTCGGGCCGACGGCGCCGACGCTGGCGGGTGCGCACCGCAGTGCCACCGAGGCCATCTCCGGGATGAACGCGGTGGCCGGCTGGACGCTGGCGCCACGACCCGTTTCGGCCAGGGAGCTGCTGCCCGAGCGGGCACTGCTCGGTGACGCGACCGCGATGGCCGCGCTCGCCTCGGAGGTGATGAGGCCGCTGGCCGACGCCGGGCCCGCGTTGACCGAGACCCTGGACGCCTATCTGGATTCGGGCGGTGCGATCGAAGCCTGCGCACGCAAATTGTTCGTTCATCCAAACACCGTCCGTTACCGGCTCAAACGGATCGCCGACTTCACGGGTCGGGATCCCACGCTGCCCCGCGACGCCTACGTGCTGCGGGTGGCGGTGACGGTGGGCCGGCTGAACAACAAGGCATATCAGCCGACTGCCACCAACAAGGGATCTGTGCAGGTTCCAACGGTCCGTCCGGCCGGTGAGACATCACAGCGGCGCAGGTAACACGTTGCGGCGAGGTGTCGATGATGTCGCTTCACATGCAGTTTTGTGGACTGTCCACAAAAACATAAGACAAGGTTCATAATCTCTTACACGGCGCGAAGTGCTCTTCACAGTGTTCTCTTAGAGACGTGCCCCAAGGACCTATCGCGCTGCTCGCTCCCGGACAGGGCTCTCAGACCCCCGGAATGCTGGCGCCGTGGCTCGAACTGCCCGGCGCCGGGGAGCGCATCGCCGCGTGGTCCGAGATCGCCGGCCTCGACCTGGCCCGGCTGGGCACCACCGCCACCGCCGAGGAGATCACCGACACCGCGGTCACGCAACCGCTGGTGGTCGCCGCCACCCTGCTCGCGCACGAGGAACTGAACCGCCGCGGGCTGCTCGCCGGCACGGAGACGGTCGTCGCGGGACATTCGGTCGGCGAGATCGCGGCGTACGCGATCGCCGGCGTCATCTCCGCCGACGACGCGGTGCGGCTGGCCGCCACCCGCGGCGCCGAGATGGCCAAGGCCTGCGCGCTGGAGCCCACCGGGATGTCCGCTGTGCTCGGCGGCGACGAAGCCGAGGTGCTGGCCCGCCTCGAGGCGCTCGACCTGGTCCCCGCCAACCGCAACGCCGCAGGCCAGATCGTGGCCGCCGGAGCGCGTTCGGCGCTGGACAAGCTTGCCGAGGATCCGCCGGAGAAGGCCCGGGTGCGGCCACTGGCCACCGCCGGCGCCTTCCACACCCACTTCATGGCGCCCGCCACCGACGGCTACTCGGCCGCGGCCGACGCCGTCACCCCCGCCGAGCCCACCACCCGGCTGCTGTCCAACGCCGACGGGCAACCGGTAGCCTCGGCTGCCGACGCCATGGGCAAGCTGGTCGCCCAGCTGACCCGGCCGGTGCGCTGGGACCTGTGCACCGCGACGATCCGCGACCTCGCGCCGGTCGCCATCGTCGAGTTCCCGCCCGCAGGCGCGCTGGCGGGCATCGCAAAACGTGAGCTCAAGGGAGTGCCGACGCGTGCCGTCAAGACTCCGGCCGATCTGGACGGGCTGAACGAGCTCTGACCGGCTGCCCCGGCCAGCGCCGTCCGGGACAGCCAAGTGAAAAACGTCCAACCAAAGAGAACGTCCACCAAGTAACAACCCCGATAGAAGGAGCCACAGTGGCTGCCAGCCAGACAGAAATCATCGCCGGTCTCGCCGAGATCATCGAAGAGGTCACCGGTATCGAGCCCTCCGAGGTCACCCCCGAGAAGAGCTTCGTCGACGACCTCGACATCGACTCGCTGTCGATGGTGGAGATCGCGGTGCAGACCGAGGACAAGTACGGCGTGAAGATCCCCGACGAGGACCTCGCGGGCCTGCGCACCGTCGGTGACGTCGTCGCCTACATCCAGAAGCTCGAGGAAGAAAACCCCGAAGCCGCCGCCGCGCTGCGCGAGAAGTTCTCGGCGGAATCGTGACCAGGCCTTCCACTGCTAACGGCGGTTTCCCGAACGTCGTCGTGACCGCAGTCGAGGCCACCACGTCGCTCGCGGCAGACGTCGAGAGCACGTGGAAGGGCCTGCTGGCCGGCGAGAGCGGCATCCGCGTCCTCGAAGACGAGTTCGTCGACAAGTGGGACCTCCAGGTCCGCATCGGCGGTCACCTGGTCGACAACGTCGACGACCACATGACCCGGATCGACATGCGCCGCATGTCCTACGTGCAGCGCATGTCGAAGCTGCTGAGCCGTCGTCTGTGGGAGAACGCGGGCGTCCCCGAGGTCGACCCGGACCGGTTCGCGGTGATCATCGGCACCGGTCTGGGTGGCGGCGAGAAGATCGTCGAGACCTACGACGCGATGAACGAGGGCGGGCCCCGCAAGGTGTCCCCGCTCGCCGTTCAGATGATCATGCCGAACGGCGCGGCGGCCGTCGCCGGCCTGGAGTTGGGCGCCCGCGCCGGGGTCATCACCCCGGTGTCGGCGTGCTCCTCCGGGTCTGAGGCCATCGCCCACGGCTGGCGTCAGATCGTCATGGGAGATGCGGACTTCGCCGTCGTCGGCGGCGTCGAAGGCGGTATCGAGGCGCTGCCCATCGCGGCGTTCTCGATGATGCGCGCGATGTCGACGAACAACGACAACCCCGCGGGTGCCTCGCGGCCGTTCGACAAGAACCGGGACGGCTTCGTCTTCGGTGAGGCCGGCGCGATGATGATCATCGAGACCGAGGAGCATGCCAAGGCCCGCGGCGCCAAGCCGTTGGCCAGGCTGATGGGTGCCGGCATCACGTCGGACGCGTACCACATGGTCGCGCCGGATCCGAACGGCCTTCGGGCCGGGCAGGCGATGAAGCGTGCGATGGAGACCGCGGGCCTGTCGCCCAAGGACATCGAGCACGTCAACGCGCACGCCACCGCCACGCCGATCGGTGACACGGCCGAGGCAAGCGCCATCCGGGTCGCCGGTGTGGAGCACGCCGCGGTCTACGCGCCGAAGTCGGCGCTGGGCCACTCGATCGGTGCGGTGGGCGCCCTGGAGTCGATCCTCACGGTGCTCGCACTGCGTGACGGCGTCATTCCGCCCACACTGAATTACGAAACCCCCGACCCCGAGATCGATCTCGATGTCGTTGCAGGTGAGCCTCGTTACGGCGACTACAAGTACGCCATCAACAACTCGTTCGGGTTCGGTGGCCACAATGTGGCTCTGGCGTTCGGCCGCTACTGAGTAGCGCCTGCGCGGGGGAAGGATCAACGGAGCAGTAATGGCAGGGTTAGCAACGGGGAGCGGCTTCCCCAACGTGGTCGTCACCGGTATGGCGATGACGACCGCCCTGGCAACGGACGCTGAAACCACCTGGCAGCGGCTGCTGGACGGACAGAGTGGGATCCGCAAGCTCGAGGATCCGTTCGTCGAGGAGTACGACCTGCCGGTCCGCATCGGCGGGCATCTGCTGGAGGACTTCGACAGCGAGCTCACGCGTGTTGAGCTGCGCAGGTTGTCGTACCTGCAGAAGATGTCGACGGTGCTGAGCCGGCGGGTGTGGGAGAACGCGGGTTCGCCCGAGGTGGACCCCAAGCGGCTGATGGTCTCCATCGGCACCGGCATGGGTTCGACCGAGGAACTGCTCTTCGCCTACGACGGCATGCGGGCCAAGGGCCTGCGCGCCGTGTCCCCGCTCGCCGTGCAGATGTACATGCCGAACGCGGCCGCCGCGGCGGTCGGTCTGGAGCGCAAGGCCCGGGCCGGGGTGATCACCCCGGTCTCGGCCTGCGCCTCCGGCTCGGAAGGCATCGCCCAGGCCTGGCGCAACATCGTGCTCGGCGAGGCGGACGTTGCCATCTGTGGCGGCGTCGAGACCAAGATCGAAGCGGTGCCGATCGCCGGCTTCGCCCAGATGCGCATCGTGCTGTCGACCACCAACGACGATCCCGCGGGCGCCTGCCGCCCGTTCGACAAGGACCGCAACGGGTTCGTGTTCGGCGAGGGCGGCGCGTTGATGGTGATCGAGACCGAGGAGCACGCGAAGGCCCGTGGCGCTACCATCCTGGCGCGCATCATGGGTGCGAGCGTCACGTCGGACGGGTACCACATCGTGGCGCCCGACCCGAACGGTGAGCAGGCCGGGCACGCGATGACGCGGGCGATCCAGCTCGCGGGCCTGCAGCCGGGTGACATCGACCATGTCAATGCCCACGCCACCGGCACCAGCGTCGGCGACGTCGCCGAGGGCAAGGCCATCAACAACGCGATGGGCGGCCACAAGCCGGCCGTCTACGCACCCAAGGCGGCGCTGGGGCACTCCGTCGGCGCCGTCGGTGCCGTCGAGTCGATCCTGACGGTTCTCGCACTGCGCAACGGTGTCATCCCGCCGACACTGAACTTGAAGAACCTGGACCCGGACATCGACCTCGATGTCGTCGCCGGCTCACCACGACCAGGCAATTACCAATACGCGATCAACAATTCGTTCGGATTCGGCGGGCACAACGTCGCGGTCGCCTTCGGAAAGTACTGACACACACGACTTCCGGGGGCGCAAGCCGACATCGGAACGGGCACAGGAGGATACATGACGATCATGGCACCGGAGACTGTCGGCGAATCACTCGACCCCCGCGACCCGCTGCTGCGTCTGGGCTCGTTCTTCGATGACGGCACGGTCGAACTGCTGCACGAGCGGGACCGCTCGGGTGTGCTCGCCGCCGCAGGCGCCGTCAACGGTGTGCGGACCATCGCGTTCTGCACCGACGGCACCGTCATGGGTGGCGCGATGGGCGTCGAGGGCTGCCGTCACATCGTCAACGCCTACGACACCGCGATCGAGGAGCAGAGCCCGATCGTCGGCATCTGGCACTCCGGCGGCGCTCGGCTGGCCGAGGGTGTCAAGGCGCTGCACGCCGTCGGCCTGGTCTTCGAGGCCATGATCCGGGCGTCGGGCTACGTCCCGCAGATCTCGGTGGTCGTCGGCTTCGCGGCCGGCGGCGCCGCCTACGGTCCGGCGCTGACCGACGTGATCGTCATGGCGCCCGACAGCAAGGTCTTCGTCACCGGGCCCGACGTGGTGCGCAGTGTGACCGGTGAGGACGTCGACATGGTGTCCCTCGGCGGCCCCGAGGCCCACCACAAGAAGTCCGGCGTGTGCCACATCGTCGCGGACGACGAACTCGACGCCTACGAGCGTGGCCGCCGGCTCGTCGGATTGTTCTGCCAGCAGGGTCATTTCGACCGCAGCAAGGCCGAGGCCGGCGACACCGACCTGACCGCGCTGCTCCCCGACTCCGCCCGGCGCGCCTACGACGTGCACCCCCTGGTGAACGCGCTGCTCGACGAGGGCACGCCGTTCGAGGAGTTCCAGGGCAAGTGGGCGCCCTCGATGGTGGTCGGCCTCGGCCGGCTCGCGGGGCGCACCGTCGGCGTGCTGGCCAACAACCCGCTGCGCCTCGGCGGCTGCCTGAACTCCGAGAGCGCGGAGAAGGCCGCACGTTTCGTGCGACTCTGTGACGCGTTCGGTGTCCCGATCGTGGTCGTCGTCGACGTGCCCGGCTACCTGCCCGGTGTCGACCAGGAGTGGGGTGGCGTGGTTCGCCGTGGCGCCAAACTTCTGCACGCCTTCGGCGAGGCCACCGTTCCCCGGGTCACGCTGGTCACCCGCAAGATCTACGGCGGCGCCTACATCGCGATGAACTCCCGCTCGCTGGGCGCCACCAAGGTGTTCGCCTGGCCCGACGCCGAGGTCGCCGTGATGGGCGCCAAGGCCGCGGTCGGCATCCTTCACAAGAAGAAGCTGGCCGCCGCGGCGCCCGAGGATCGCGAGGCGCTGCACGAGGAGCTGGCCGCCGAGCATGAGCGGATCGCCGGCGGCGTCGACTCCGCCATCGAGATCGGCGTGGTCGACGAGAAGATCGACCCGTCGCACACCCGCAGCAAGGTGACGCAGGCGCTGGCCGAGGCGCCCGCCCGCCGCGGCCGCCACAAGAACATCCCGCTGTAAGTCCTCGACTCCGGCCGGCGTCTCAGTCGGCGATGAACTCCTGCGCGGCCGGCATCGCGCGCGCCCGGTCGGACTCGACCAGTCCGATGCGGGTCCGCCGGTCCAGGATGTCGTCGACGGTCAATGCCCCCTCATGGGTCACTGCGTACTCGAATTCGGCCCTGGTGACGTCGATTCCGTCGGCGACCGGGTCGGTCGGCCGATCGCAGGCGGCGCGGGCGACGACGTTGGGCGCTTCGGCGCCGTAGCGGGCGACGAGTGAGGACGGCAGGTCGACCGGCGAGCGCAGGGTCGCCACCGGGTTCGACGGCGCACCGACCAGTGGCAGGTTGCGGGTGCGGCAGGGGGTGGCCGCCAGCCTGCGCAGCACCACGGCGCGGTCGAGCACGTCCTGCGCCATGTACCGGTACTCGGTGAGCTTGCCGCCGACGACACTGAGCACACCGTCACCGGATTCCACGACCGCATGCTCCCGCGAGAGGTCCGCGGTGTCGCCGCCTCCGGTGTCGATCAGCGGCCGCAGTCCGGCGTAGGAACCGATCACGTCGCCATGCCCGAGCGCCACGTCGAGCGCGGTGTTGACCGTGTCGAGCAGGAAGTCGATCTCCTTCGTGGTCGGCCGCGGGACGTCGGGCACCGGGCCGGGCGCGTCTTCGTCGGTGAGCCCGAGATAGACCCGGCCCAGCTGCTCGGGCATGGCGAAGACGAACCGGTTCAGTTCGCCCGGAATCGGGATGGTCAGGGCCGCAGTGGGATTGCCGAAGGCCGCGGCGTCGAACACCAGATGGGTGCCGCGGCTGGGCCGCAGCCGGATGGACGTGTCCACCTCACCGGCCCACACGCCCGCGGCGTTGATCACCGCACCGGCCGCGACCACCGTGGACTCCCCCGTCAGCTGGTCGATGAGGGTGACCGACGTCCCGGTGGCCTGCGACGCCGCCACCCGGGTCAGGATCCGCGCGCCGTGCTGGGCGGCGGTGCGGGCGACGGCGGTGACGAGCCGAGCGTCGTCGACGAGCTGGCCGTCGTAGGCGAGCAATCCGCCGTCGAGTCCGGCGC